>NZ_DFME01000065.1:13799-20233 GCF_002375605.1 Hyphomonas sp. UBA3601
AATCCCGGCATACCGGAGCTGCCAGTGGTAGATCCGCTCGTCGCGAGTGCCTGGATGAAAACGCCGTGACCAAAACAGAACATGCCATAATGGAGTGTAAAGAATGGCACGATGAAGAGCACGGTAAACAGGTTCACGATGTTCCCGGCGAGCGTTGCAACCATGCGCAATACGGTAAACATGCCAATGACAAGGTTTTCCAGCCAGTAGAGCGCCACAAGCGGCGTTGCGCCCCAGCCGAAAACGAGCACCGCAAGGATCGGCAACAAGTCCACCAAGAGAACAGCCACCGCGATCGGATCGCGATAGGTTCGCGCAATCAGGTCAGGATCAAGGAAAGACTTCACTCGATCTCCAGATTGGGCACCAAATTCGGCATGGGGTCACTGGTTGGCTCGTAGCGAAAGGTGTGACCGGGTACCCAGCCATCACGAGTCTCGAATTCTGATTCCGACACCAGTGCGCCGTCTTCAGTCATGCGACCGGTCGAGCGCACGCCAATAATATCGCTCAGGCCGGTCACCTCTTCATACGCGGTCCAGCTGTTATCTTCATTGAGCGTGAAGCTGCCCGATGTCCGGAAGCCGGCACTGGTAATGTAGACATAGTCGAGCTTCTCCGACTTCTGGTTCTTCTGGACGTAAGTCAAACCGCCATAAGAGCCATCCGCCAGCACGTGTCGATTGACCAGAACCGAACCGCCCAGATCCCAGTTCCATTCGGAATAATCAGCCGGCTGGCCGCGCTCTGCGTCTGCCTGACTTGGTTCGCCGTACCAGCGCGTGCCCACCAAATCTGCCAGCATACCGAAATCCGCCGCGAAAGCGCTTTCCTCACTGATAGGTACGCTGGTCGAAACCGACTCTCCGTCTGGCATGGGCCCTGTCGTACATGCCCCAAGCATGAACGTCGACACGATGCCCGCGATCCAAAACCCCCTCATATCGTCCTCCCAGTCCCTAATAGGCCTGAGCATACTCATAAGGTGGAAATGAAAAAGGGTCACGCGGCATGAGGCCTTTGGAACCGCGCGGGTTCCTGTAGTCGCCTGTCAGGATTTCGAAGTGGATATGAATGGCGGTCGCATTGCCGCTGGCCCCCATGAAGCCAACGGGCTGGCCGAAGCCAATTGTTGCGCCCTTGGTAACGCCCGGCTGGATATAGGCGAGGTGAGCGTAACGCGTGTAAACGCCCTTGCCATGATCGATCAGCACCATGTTGCCATACCCTGTCGAGACACGGGACTCGATGATTTTGCCCGGTGCACTGGCGTAAATCGTCCCCGCCGGGCGAGACTGCAGGTCGATACCATCGTGTCGCCTGCCAAAGCGCTGGCCAAAGCCTGACGTGAGACAGACATCATTTGCCGGCGCGGCGGCAAGCGGTATGCCGTTCACCACCACGATCGGCTTGTAGTTCACGACCCAGCCATCCTTGTCCACGATCGGCGAATTGGAGACCCGGATCCCGTAACAAGCTCGCAAATAGGCGTTCGGAGCGAAGGGTCCCTGCTCTGCCACAGTGCCCACGGGCGCCGCACCGACAGACGCGTCAGGGGTTTCTGCCGGCGGATAGTGTATCTTCACCGGCGCTGGCGACGCACAAGCAGCCAGCAATAAGGCGGCAGACAGGAAAGGCAATCGGGTCATGGGCCCTCTTTATACCCCCCGACCGGTTAACATCAGGCAACCACGCGCGCGCGCTTCGCCCCCTGTTCAATCTCTTTCTTCAGGTCTTTGCAATAAAGATTGAAATCGACCTGCATCCGATGGCGCGGACTGTCATAGAAATGACCAAGATGCTGCTGTTCATCTTCTTTTGTAATCCGCTCCATCTCCTGGATTGACGGAAACGCATATTCGCCGTTCAGCGCTGCGCCGACCAGTTTGGATTGTTGCTCGGCGAAGTTCACGAGCGTGGGCAAAGGCTGCGCCAGGCCGAGGAAAAAGATGGTTTCACGTCCCGGTTTCACCATACGCTTGTAAAGCGGGAACACGTTTTCCTTTGGGGTCAGATCGTCCTGCTTCAGGAACGGGAACGTCACATTGTAGCCTGTCGCCCAGACAATCGCATCGATCTTCTCCCGTGTCCCATCTGTGAAGACCACACCGTCTCCATCAAGACGTTCGATACCCGGCTTGGGGCATATGTCCCCACATCCGACACGCGTCAGGAATTCACCGGATACGGAGGGATGCCCATCGAGCGGCTCATGGTCCGGCTTTGGTAGTCCATAATCCTCCATCATGCCGATAGTTTTCTTGATCTTCTTGCGCGCCAACGCACGCCCAATCCCCGATGGCAACCAGCCTGGCAACACGGCCTTGTCGGCCGGCTGTCCATCCATGTATTTCGGCAAGACCCAGACACCTCGACGCATGGATATAAACAGGCGCTCGGTCAGGGGACGCTGGGAAAGCTCCGACGAGATATCCATGGCCGAATTCCCGCCGCCAACAATCATGGCGCGCTTGCCCCGGAAGTCATATGGCTCGAACGGATCCGTATAATTGTGCGAATGTACCTGATAACCATCGAACGACCCCGGATATTCCGGCATGCGCGGATCCCAGTGATGTCCGTTCGCCACGATAACGGCGTCATATTCGCGGCTTTCACCGGTTGATAGCGTCACTTTCCATCGATTGCCGGGCAAGTCCGCGACATCGGTCACCGCCGTGTTGAACGTGATTGTTTCGCGCAACCCAAAATGATCGACATAGTCGTGGAAGTATTGAAGCAGTTGGGAATGGTGGGGGAAATCCGGCCAATCCTCAGGAACCGGATAATCCTCAAAGGCAAGGCGCCACTTCGACGTATCGATATGGAGAGACTGATAGCAAGACGAAGCGCCGTTCGGGTTTTTGTAATACCAATTGCCGCCGATATTGTCCGACATCTCGAAACAATCATACGGGATGTCATAATCCTTCAGACGCTTGGCCATCGTGAAGCCGGAGCACCCTGCCCCAATGATACAAACCTTGGGCTTCGTCGCGCCATCAAATGCCATCTCATCTTCCTCCACATGAGCTCTTTGTTTTGCTCTATCGCCAATGATGTTATCCGGGCAGAACGACTCGTCAAACGAATGAGGACCATTATGAGCGATGACGCCGCGTCATCTCCCGCGCCTTGGGAGGTCATGAACGAAAACATAGACATGATCAGTGGCGGTATCCCGTGGGGACGCCGCATGGCGTTCCGGTTTACCCGTATTGAGAAAGGTCATGTCTGGGGCCTGCAGCCCTGGAAAGAACGCCTGGTGGGTGATCCGGACACCGGCGTGATTCATGGCGGCGTCCTGACCGCATTTCTTGACAATTTGTGCGGTACGGCCGCCAGCTCTGCCCTGCCCAAACCGCGTTTCGTGGCGACACTGGACTTGCGTCTCGACTATATGCGCCCGGCTGACAAGGGACGCGACATTATTGGCGAAGCCGAATGCTATCACGTGACGCGGAACATCTGCTTCACCCGCGCTTGGGCCTATCATGAGAGCCGCGACAAGGTGATTGCCACCGCCGCAGGTGCATTCGCCATCAACAAACCGCGCTCGGTTGACAGCATGAGGACGATGTAGTGGCGAATGACATGGATACGACTGAACAGACGCGCGCCGATGAAGTCCGAGCCTTCATTGCTCGCACCCCCCTCGCTCAGGAAATGGGCTTGAGATGCGAAGTCATGGGCGACGAAATGACAATGATCATGCCGTATCAGGAAAAGCTGATTGGCAATTTCATGATCAAGGCTATTCACGGCGGCGCCATCGCCGCCTTTCTGGAACTGACATCGCAGGCACAAGTGTTTCTGGTTACCGAGCATCTTGAGCGTCCGCCGCGGCCTATCAATCTGACGATCGACTATCTCCGCCAGGGCCACGCCAAAGACCTCTACGCCCGCGCAGAAATCACCAAGATGGGGCGGCGCATGTGTTCGGTCCGCGCAGAGGCGTGGCAGGATGAACGCGCCAAGCCGGTTACGACTCTGATGGCGCATTTCATGGTATCAGGGGACTAGAGCCCCGACTGAATGCAGGTGATCACATGAAACGAAGCTTGCTTGGACTTCTTGCGCTGGCTGGCTGCACATCAACCGGTCCAGTCGAACCAGGTCCGTCCGCGCACCCTTTAGCGTGGATTACAGGCTGTTGGATCAGCGAAAGCGGAACATCAAAGGAAGTCTGGTCAATGCCGGAAGCGGGCTACGTTTTCGGCTATGCGGTGACACTGGGTGATGGCAGCGTGAGCTTTTTTGAGCAGATGCGCATCAAACCCGGCCCGCTCTACGTGCTCAATGTCTATCCGGCGGGCGTTGGCCCGTCGAAATTCGTGGAAAGCCTGCAGGGGGACCAGTCCGTTACCTTCATCAACAGCGCACACGACTATCCGCAGCTAATTCACTACCAACGCGAGGGCGACGCTCTGAAAGCGCATATTGCGCTGGAAGACGGGTCCAACCGGCGAGACTTTTCCTATCAGGCCTGCAACGACTGACACCGGCCCTCAGCGCCTGTTTGGGCTTTTCTTCATGTTTTCGGCCTAGTGTGCACCCCTGGACGACGGGGAGTCAGCACGCGGTGCAACCTGAAAATACATCGCTACGCTCTCGGCTCTCGTCACTGCTGCCGATAGGGACTTTTCTGCTCATTGCCATAGGTCTGCTGGCTGGCGACGCCGTTAATGGCAGCACGGTTCAGGATATTGACGACATCGCCCGGCGGCTGCAAATCGCCGACCTGCTGCGCGATGGTGAGTGGCATGATTTGACGTGGCCCTTTCTGGCCATGCCGGAGCCGTACGTCTCACCTTGGTCGCGTCTGGTTGATCTACCATATGTGCTGGTCACTTGGCTATTCCAGCCCGCTCTTGGACAGGATGCGGCGTTCGAGATAGCTCGTTTTGTCGTTCCACTGCTCTGGCTCATCGCATATGCGTGGCTGGCCGTGCGGCTGATCCGGGAGATCCTTGGGGAGCAGCCAAGCCTGCCGCAGATTGGCGCTGCGGCGGTCGCCTCCCTGTTTGCCGTAATCGAGTTCATGCCAAACCGGGTCGACCATCACAATGTCCAGATCTTCCTGCTGCTCGCGCTCTGCCTCGGGATCGTATCGAATCATCGGTTTGCCGGCATTCTCATCGGCGTCGCGAGCGTCCTCTCCATCGCTGTCGGCCTCGAGTGCGCACCCTACATTGCGCTCGCCCTTGCAGGAGTAGCTATCCACGCAGCCCTCGCGCCAAATTCGACCATGGTAGCGAGGTTGAGCCTCACTGGATGGTCATTGTCGGCATTCACCCTGCCCGCCGGGCTGCTCCTGACCGGCGGGACTCTTTTCCAGACGCAGTGCGATGCCCTGTCAGCCCCTTGGGCCAGCGCCTTGATAGCGGCTGGAGTCGTAGCTGCGGGCGCGCCTGTCATCTGGAAACGTCTTGGCCTGCACAGCCCGACCGCGCGACTAGGAGTGCTCGTGGCAGGTGCGCTTGTTGTTCTGGGCGTTCTGTGGACGGCGTTTCCCGAATGCCATGCAGGCCCCTACACCATGATCAATGAGACTGCCCATACTTACTGGATCTCGAATGTCATCCAGGAAAAGGGACCTGCAGGTGCCTTCGCACGTGGCGAGAACCTACTCGTGCTCATCTTCATGGTTCTACTGGCGCTCACACTCGGCGCATGGATGAACCCCAAGACTTACCGGTCTCCCGTTCTGATCCTACTGCTGATAGCTACGCTGGGCACACTGCTCACAGCCTGGCAAATGCGAAACTTCAAATTTCCCGCCGCGCTCCTGCCCCTCTTCCTCCCCCTGTTCATCGAGAGGGTAAGGGAGAATGGGGGCGCACGAAGAGCCATCGCGGTCTTGTTGCCGCCCGCGCTCCTGCTGGCCAGCTTCGCCCTGCTCGTCAAACCAACAGGCCGGGCGCTCACCTTGATCGATTACATGGAGGGCGATGCATGCCGGGATGCCGATCTCTCCAGCCTGGAGACGTTACCGGCCTCTAGGATCATGGCACCGCTCGGCCTGTCTCTCACGCTGGCGGAATACATCTCCGACACAGGCTCCCCACACAAGATTGCCGCGATGCCGTTTCACAGAGCCTCCCCAGGCATCGAACGCGTCTTCCAGACCTTTGCGTTGACAAACCCGGAGCTGCGCAAGCAAGCGCTTGCACCTTATAGCTATGTAGCGATTTGCACCCTGCCTGAGACGAGCGCTGATCCGAGCGCGGCCCTTCTCTATGCGACCCTGAGTTCCAGCAAGGGCTGGCCGGGTCTTGTAGAAGTCTCACCAATAACCAGGTCACGTCTGAGACTTCTCGAGATTGATCACGATACGGTCGAATAATCTCGCGCTACTCGCCCAATCGTTCAACGGCGGCAGGTTCTCCATCGAACAAAGATACATATTGCTGCTTCACGGACTCACGGAACAC
>NZ_DFME01000071.1:0-267 GCF_002375605.1 Hyphomonas sp. UBA3601
CCCCGCCAGTGTGCCCAGATCGGTGCCCAGATGCGGCGATCCTTCGGCCTCGATCCCGCCCGAAAGCGTGAGCCCTTCGGTTTCGGCAATCAGGCGGGTGAGTGTCCGGCCCATGCGGCCGCCCGCTCCCGTAATGGCGATCTTTACGTTCTGGCCCATCTGTCGTCCCGCTGCTTGGGCCATCAATGGCCCTGAAATCGGCGCTCCGGGTATAGCAGTCACACCCGGACCCGTAAATCTGTCTGCCAGTCCGCTCGGCGCGGGCAT
>NZ_DFME01000071.1:354-12929 GCF_002375605.1 Hyphomonas sp. UBA3601
CGGCCTCTAGCCGCCGAAAAGCGAAACGGTCTCATGGAAAAGGGCCCCGCGGAGATTTCCGTGGGGCCCTTTTTGTTGTGTCATCGGAGCCGGCGTGTCAGGTCTGAAACCCTTCCCAGAATTCTTTTACTCTGGCAAAGAAGCCTGCGCTTTCCGGGCTGTTGCTCGGCGAGGATGCATCCTCGAACTGCCGCAGAAGCTCCTTCTGCTTCTTGGTCAGGTTCACCGGCGTCTCGATGGTGATCTGGATATAGAGGTCGCCCGTCTCGCGCGAGTTCACCACCGGCATGCCTTTGCCTTTCAGGCGGAACTGCCGTCCGGTCTGGGCGCCTTCGGGAATCTTGACCTTAACCTTCTTACCGCCCAGCGTGGGCACCTCGATCTCGCCGCCCATCGACGCCGTAACCATCGAAATGGGTACGCGGCAGAAAAGATCCGCCCCGTCGCGCTCGAAGAGCCGGTGCGGCTTCACCGACAGGAAGATGTAGAGATCGCCTGCGGGTCCGCCGCGCATGCCGGCCTCGCCCTCGCCCGCCAGGCGGATGCGTGTGCCGTCCTCGACGCCCGCCGGAATATTGACGGAGAGCGTGCGTTCCTTTTCCACGCGGCCCGCGCCGCTGCAAACGGGACAGGGCTTGTCGATTGTCTGGCCGCGGCCATGACAGGTCGGGCAGGTTCGTTCGATGGTGAAGAAGCCCTGGGAGGCTCGCACCTTGCCGTCGCCCTGACAGGTCGGACAGGTGATCGGGCTTGAGCCCGGCGCCGCGCCCGAACCGTGGCAGGCGTCGCAAGCAACGGAGCTGGGAACGCGGACCTGCGCCTTCTTGCCCTCGAAGGCTTCCTCCAGGCTGATCTCCATGTTGTAGCGAAGATCGTGACCGCGCATCTGGCCGCCAGCGCCACGTCGTCCGCCGCGTCCGCCGCCACGACCGCCTCCGCCCATGAACTCGCCGAAGAGATCGTCGAAAATATCCGACATGGACGCGCCGCCGAAGCCGCCGCCGAAGCCGCCGCCCATACCGCCGGGGCCGCCGCGTCCGCCCATGCCGCCCTCGAAGGCGGCGTGGCCGAACTGGTCATAGGCGGCGCGGGTCTGTTCGTCCTTCAGCGCGTCATAGGCCTCGTTCAGCTCCTTGAAGCGCTGTTCGGCATTTTTGTCGCCGTGGTTCTGGTCGGGGTGAAGCTTTTTAGCCTGCGAGCGGTAAGCCTTTTTCAGCTCTTCCGCGCTCGCGTCCCGGCTCACCCCGAGCACGTCATAGTAATCGCGCTTCGACATCGGGGATCACCTTGAAACTTTGAATGCGGAGAAGGGCGCGCTTTCGCGCGCCCTGTCCACATGGTTGTGCAGAAAAACAGACATCATGACGAAGCCCCGATCAGGCGGACTTGTCCTGGTCCTTCTTGTCGTCGTCGACTTCCTCGAAGTCGGCATCGACCACATCATCGCCGTCGGCTGCCGCATCGGCGGCTGCGTCCGCAGTGGCCGCCTCATCCTGCTGGCTGGCATAGATTGCCTCGCCGAGCTTCATGGCGGCCGTCATCAGGGCCTGATGCTTGGCCTGGATGTCAGCGATGTTGTCGCCCTCACGGGCCTCTTTCAGCTCGTCGGACGCCGTCTTGATCTCGGCTTTCACCTCGTCAGACACCTTGTCGCCATGCTCCTCGACCTGCTTTTCGGTCTGGTGCACCAGCGCTTCGGCCTGGTTCTTGGCTTCGACGAGTTCGCGGCGTGCCTTGTCCTCGCCCGCATTGGCTTCGGCGTCGGCCATCATGTTCTTGATGTCCTCGTCCGTCAGGCCACCGTCCGCCTGGATGGTGATCTGCTGCTCTTTGCCCGTGGCCTTGTCCTTGGCGGACACGGACACGATGCCGTTGGCGTCGATGTCAAAGGTCACTTCAATCTGAGGCAAGCCGCGCGGTGCTGGCGGGATGCCTTCGAGATTGAACTGGCCGAGCATCTTGTTGTCGACGGCCATTTCGCGCTCGCCCTGGAAGACCTTGATCGTCACGGCAGGCTGATTGTCGTCAGCCGTCGAGAACACCTGGGACTTCTTGGTCGGGATCGTCGTGTTGCGGTCGATCAGGCGTGTGAACACGCCGCCCAGTGTTTCAATACCGAGCGAGAGCGGGGTCACGTCAAGCAGGACCACGTCTTTCACGTCGCCTTGCAGCACGCCGCCCTGGATCGCTGCGCCGATGGCAACGACTTCATCCGGGTTCACACCCTTGTGCGGTTCGCGGCCGAAGAATTTCTTCACGGCTTCCTGAACCGCCGGCATGCGGGTCATGCCGCCCACGAGAACGACTTCGTCGATGTCGGAAGGAGACTTGCCAGCATCTGCGAGCGCTTTCTTGCACGGTTCGATGGTGCGCTTGACGAGGTCTTCGACAAGGCTTTCGAACTTGGCGCGCGTCAGCTTGATATTGAGGTGCTTGGGGCCGGTCGCATCTGCCGTGATGAAGGGAAGGTTCACTTCATACTGGCTGGCAGAGGAAAGCTCTTTCTTGGCTTTCTCGGCTTCTTCCTTGAGTCGCTGAAGGGCAAGCTTGTCGGCTTTCAGGTCAATGCCCTGATCCTTCTTGAACTCTTCTGCAAGGAAGTCGACGATCCGGAGGTCGAAGTCTTCACCGCCGAGGAACGTGTCACCATTGGTGGACAGCACTTCGAACACACCGTCGCCGATTTCGAGCAGGGAGACGTCGAACGTACCACCGCCAAGGTCGTAGACTGCGATCGTCTTGGACTGTTCGTCCTTGTCGAGGCCGTAGGCGAGGGCCGCAGCGGTTGGCTCGTTGATGATCCGCAGGACTTCAAGACCCGCGATCTTGCCGGCGTCTTTGGTTGCCTGGCGTTGCGCATCATTGAAGTAGGCAGGCACGGTGATGACCGCCTGGGTCACTTCGCTGCCGAGATAGGCTTCAGCCGTTTCCTTCATCTTGGTCAGGATGAAAGCAGACACTTCCTGTGGTGCGTAATCCTTGTCGCGACCTTTGACCCAGGCGTCGCCTGCCGGGCCTTTGACGATTTCGAACGGGGAAATTTCCTTGTCCTTCTGCGCGGTCGGGTCGTCGAACTGGCGACCGATCAGACGCTTGATGGCGTAGAAGGTGAAATCCGGGTTGGTGACAGCCTGGCGCCGGGCCGGCATGCCGATCAGGCGTTCGCCGCCTTCAGTGAAGGCCACAACGGACGGGGTTGTGCGCTGGCCTTCTGCGTTTTCAATGACCTTTGCCTGTCCGCCTTCCATGACGGCGACGCAGGAGTTGGTGGTTCCAAGGTCAATACCAATGATTTTGCTCATGTTGCATCTCTCTTTTTATCAAGCCGCCACGGGCCGTGTTCTGTTGCGGTCTGCTCAGCAGCCCCGGACAGCCAGTGGCTCTTTCCAAGGGTTCAAATGAGGCGGCGGAAACGGTTTTGATCCGTGCGCCGGTTCGTCTTGCGATATGGGAAGGGTTTAGCGCGTCTCAAGGGGGGAACAATACGTAGCTGTACAGGATTTTGGTGCATTGCTGCTATAGGTCGGCCCTATAGCAACCCCAACAGCAATTTATTTGATAATGGTTCTCAGTCTCACTATGTCAGTTGGTGTGAAAGGAAATATCATGCCGCGCCAACTCATCAAGACACTCACATACAGCCTGATGCACTTTACGGTCGCTATTGCCGTGGCGTTTGCCCTGACGCGTAACTGGCATGCGGCGCTGGCCATCGGAATGATTGAACCGGCCGTGCAGACCCTCGCCTACACGTTTCATGAGCGCCTGTGGGAGCGCCTGCCCGGCCGTGGGCGCACCGCGCCCGAGCCGCTGGGCTGAATTATCCCGGAACTTCTGGACGTTTGGGTATCCTGCCGGGCATAGTGCCAAAAAAGCAGAAGCCGGGGAGGCTCCAGATGATCCGCACCTTCGTTCCAATCTTTTCCATCTGTCTATTGGCGGCCTGCACGTCAGAGCCTGTCAACAAGGCGCTCTCTGTGGCGAGCATTGAGCAGGTCTGGATTGCGGAAGGCTTTGAAAGTCCAGAAGGTGTCGCTGCTGCGCCGGATGGCGGATACTTCATTTCGAACGTGGTCGGAGAGGGGACTGACAAGGATGGGAATGGCTACATTTCTCATCTTGCAGCCGACGGCAGTATCACGACGCGCTACTGGGCAGCGAAACTGGACGCGCCCAAGGGCATGGCCGTGCTGGACGGGACTCTGTATGCCGCCGACATTGATAGCGTGGTGATGTTCAACGTCGAAGACGGCGAGCGACTGGACTCAGTCCGCATTGAGGGCGCCAAATTTCTCAATGATGCGACCGACTGGAACGGCGCGATCTATGTGTCGGATTCCGGTGATGCGGCGATCTATCGGATATCAGACGGTACGGCTGAGCTTTGGCTGCAGGATGAGCGGCTGGCGGGCGTGAATGGCCTGTTGGGCGATGGCGACCGGATGCTGGTCTCTACCATGACAACCGGCAGCTTGTTCAGCGTGACCGCAGAGGGCGAATTGACCGAGATTGCCGCCGGCATGGAAAATGCCGACGGGATCGGGCTCGTGCCGGGCGGCGGCTATCTCGTCTCGTCCTGGCCCGGCCAGATCCACTATGTCGGCGAAGATGGCGCGGTCGCCACCCTGTTTGATGAACCGGTCTCTCAGAATGACCTGACGGTGATCGGCGATACGGTCATCGTGCCGAACTGGCGGCAGAACACCGTTACGACGTGGAAGGTGGGGCGTTGATCAGTTCGCTGCGCCTGCGCTGACGGCGACCATGGCGGCGCGCAAGGTGCGCTCGCCGATCTTCCAGCCGGGCTGGAAGCAGGAGGCGATGGTGCCGTTTGGCTGGTCAGACGGAATGTTTGCAACGGCCTGATGCAGGTTCGGATCGAATGTGTCGCCGGGCAGGGCGGCAATCACCGTAACGCCATGACGGGCGAGGGCTGTGTGCAGCTCCTTCTCCGTCATCTCGATGCCTTCGAACAGGTTCCGGCCAGCTTCTGACAGGGCAGCGCGATCTTCATCGGTCAGGGCGGCGAGGGCGCGGGAGAGGTTATCCGAAACGCTGAGCAGGTCGCCGGCAAATTTCTCGATGGCGTAGACGCGCGCGTCGGACACCTGACGCTCGGCGCGCTTGCGCGTATTGTCGAGGTCGGCCAGCGTTCGCAGCAATTGCTCGCGCAGCTCTTCTTTCTCGATCTCAAGTTGCTGCACAGGATCCACGTCCGCTTGCGCTTCGGGTGCGTCTTCCTGCTTGGGCGCAGACTTCAGGATATCGTCCGCAGCCGCTTTGAGGTCAGCCTTGGAAGTATTGGAATCAATTTCAGCGGTTTCGCCGGGTTTGGTTTCGTCGCTCATCCTTGCGTATCCTTTTTGCGGCGTGTGGAGAGGAGTTCCCCGACCACTTTCGCCGTATAATCGACCATAGGTATGACGCGGGCATAGTTCAGCCGGGTGGGGCCGATCACGCCCAGTGCGCCAATAACCTGTTTTCCGCCTCCCATATAGGGAGCCACAATCACACTTGAACCCGATAGCGGGAAAAGCTGGTTCTCCGCACCAATGAACAGCCGCACACCGTCCGCTTCTCGGGTTGTGTCGAGGATATCGAGCAAGCTTTGCTGGCGTTCAAGCTCGTTGAACAGCTGGCGTACCCGGTCGAGATCTTCTGCGGCCTGTGCGTCTTCGAGCAAATTGGCACGGCCTCTCACGATCAGGGAGCGTCCCCGTCCGGGTGCATCACCGCTCCATTGCGCCAGTCCCTGTTCCACCAGCGAGGATGCGGCCTGATCCAGCGCGGCGCGATGCGAGCGCAATTCCTGACGGATATCGCTGGCGACTTCCGTCAGGGTGCGACCGCGCACGCGCGTTGAGAGATAATTACCCGCCTCGATCAGCGTCGTTGCCGGCAGCCCTTCGGGCACTTCAACGATACGGTTCTCGACATCGCCATCCTCTGTGACGATGACGCAGAGCGCTTCGCGTCCGCCGAGCGGTACGAATTCGGCATGCCTGACCACGGCGTCGCGGGTTGGGGACGTGACCAGGCCTGCACCGCCGGTCAGGCCGGACAGGATATTCGAGGCTTCGCCCATGACCGCTTCGATATTGGTGCCCGCCGACTTGAGGCGGTCATCAATCTCCATACGGTCGGCGCGGCTGGGCTCTCCGATTTCGAGAAAGCCGTCGACGAACAGGCGCAGGCCGGTATGGGTCGGCGCGCGTCCGGCAGAGATGTGGGGCGATTCCAGCAGGCCGAGTTCAGTCAGATCCGCCATCACATTGCGGATGGAGGCAGGAGAGAGGGCTATCCCGCTTTTCGACAAGGTGCGGGAGCCGACAGGCTCGCCTGTGGTCAGATAGCCTTCGACAATCTCACGGAAAATGTCGCGAGAACGCTGGTCAAGGCGCTGCAACAGGGATTGCGTGTCGAGTGGCTGGATCATCCCTTATTGATTAGGCGTGTGCCGCGCTGCGTTCAACAGGTTTCATCCCGCCTGCTGAGCACCAATCAGGAAAGGCCTTCGATTTGACCCAGGGTGTTGAGGTGCATGTTTTCCGCAGCAGGCTGGCGGGGAAGACCCGGCATGGTGACAATGTCACCACAGATTCCCACGACGAACCCCGCACCCGCAGACAGGCGCACGTCACGAAGCTTGAGAACATGGTCTTCGGGCGCGCCAATCAGTTTGGCATCGCTTGAAAAACTGTAGGGCGTCTTTGCCATACAGACAGGGAAATGGCCGAAGCCTGCCTTTTCCCAACGTTCCAGCTGGTTGCGTACCGAAGGGGTCGTCTCGACATGGCTGGCACGATAGATGCGCCGGGCAACGGTTTCGATCTTGTCAAAGAGAGGCATTTCCGGCGGATAGAGCGGTTCGAAATCTGCCGGTGCGTTTCGCGCAAGATTGGCAACTGTGTGCGCAAGGTGTTCGGCGCCATGCCCCCCTTCAGCCCAGTGCGTGCAGACGGAGACGGGTACGTCCTGTTGGGCACAGTAGGCTTCAATTGCGGCGATTTCACCGGATGTGTCCGAGGTAAACCGGTTGATTGCCACGACGACCGGGACGTTGAACTGTTTCATGTTCTCGATATGGCGGCCAAGATTGGCAAGGCCCTTTTCGAGCGAGTCGTAACTGACGGTGCCGGCGTCTTCCTTGGCGATGCCGCCATGCATCTTCAGCGCGCGAACGGTCGCGACGAGCACCGCAGCGCTGGGCGCGAGGCCAGCCTGGCGGCATTTGATATTGAAGAACTTCTCCGCGCCGAGATCTGCTCCGAAGCCAGCTTCCGTTACGACGAAATCTGCCATCTTGAGTGCGGCTTGCGTGGCGATCACAGAGCTGCAGCCATGCGCAATATTGGCAAACGGGCCGCCATGAATGAGTGCTGGGTTGCCCTCCAGGGTCTGGACCAGATTGGGCAGCATGGCGTCCTTCAGAAGGACCATCATGGCACCGACCGCATTCATGTCTTTCGCCGTGACAGGCACGCGCCCCCGGCGATAGCCGATCACCATGCGCTCCAGCCGGGCTTGCAAGTCGTGGGCATCCTTTGCCAGGCAGAGGATTGCCATGATTTCGGATGCGACAGTGATGTCGAAGCCGGTTTCCATCGGTGTGCCATTCGGGCTGCCGCCGAGGCCCGTTACGACACTGCGCAGATTGCGGTCATTCATGTCCATGACGCGGCGCCATGTGATCCGTGTGGGATCGATGCCGCTGTCCCCGCCCCAATGGACGTGATTGTCGATCATGGCAGCAAGCAAGTTGTGGGCGGAGGTGATCGCGTGGAAGTCACCCGTGAAGTGGAGGTTGATGTCCTCCATCGGCACCACTTGCGCCTGGCCGCCGCCTGTGGCTCCGCCCTTCATCCCGAAACAGGGGCCGAGCGAAGGTTCACGGAGGCAGAGCAAGGTGCGCTCGCCGATCCGGTTCATTGCGTCTGTCAGTCCGACACTGGTTGTGGTCTTGCCTTCGCCAGCAGGTGTCGGGTTGATCGCGGTGACCAGGATCAGCTTGCCATTGGGCTTTGATTTTATAGCCGTCAGGTGACCGGTTGCGATCTTCGCCTTGTCATGGCCATAGGGTATAATGTTTTCTGGATCGATCTCGAGCGCTTCGGCCAATTCGTGAATAGGGCGCTTCTTGGCGCTTCTGGCGATCTCGATATCTGTCGGCATGATTCCCCCGGCGGTTATGAACCTCTCTCCCGGTGTAGACAGGCGCGTCAAAACCCGCAATCAGGCAGGGCAGCAATGAGGAATTCAAAATGAGCACGCTTATTCGTCCATCCGGACGCGCTTTTGACCAGCTTCGCGACGTGACGCTGGAGACCAATGTCACGCGCTATGCTGAAGGCTCATGCCTCGCCAAGTTCGGCAACACGCATGTCCTGTGCACCGCCAGTTGGGAAAAGAACGTCCCGCCTTGGATGAAAGGGCAGGGCAAGGGCTGGGTCACCGCTGAGTATGGCATGTTGCCGCGCGCAACACATACACGCGGTCGGCGGGAAGCAGCCTCCGGCAAACAGTCCGGTCGCACGCAGGAAATTCAGCGCCTGATTGGTCGCTCCCTGCGTTCAGTGTGTGACTTGAAGGCGCTGGGCGAGAACCAGATCACCATAGATTGTGACGTGTTGCAGGCCGATGGCGGCACGCGCACGGCTTCGATCACCGGCGGATTTGTTGCCTTGGCCATGGCCTGTCGCTACCTGCGCGCCGAAGGCGTGATTTCTGCGGATCCAATCACAAAGCAGGCGGCCGCCATTTCTGTGGGCATCTACCAGGACCACCCGGTTCTGGATGTCGACTATCCGGAAGATTCACGCGGTGAAGCCGACATGAATGTCGTGATGAGTTCCGATGGTGGTTTTATCGAGGTGCAAGGCACCGGCGAAGAGCGCCCGATGACCCGTCCTGAGCTCGATGAAATGCTGAGACTCGCGGAAAAAGGCTGTATGGAACTGTTCGACGCGCAGAAGGCCGCGCTGGGCTAAATGCCGGGGCCGTTGCCCAGTTCGAACATGCCGAGCTGGAAGCTGCGGGCTATGCGATTGGCGCGTTCCATGAAGTAGTCCACCGTTTCCGGATTGTCCGACAGGTCTTCCAGCGTCAATCTGAACAGGGCGAGCCAGATATTGAAATGGGCGGGCGTGATGCCCGTCAATTTCATATGGGCCGGGAAAGGCTTGCCGGAATAGCGACCCGTGTTCATGGACACCGACGACCAGAAATCCTTCAACTTGGCGAGGTGGGATGGCCACTGGTCTCTGATCTCTTGCTCGAAAACCGGGCCCAGAAGGGGGTGGGCGCGGACGCGGGCATAGAACCGCTCGACAAGATCGGAAATGAACGCCTCGTCGATGCCGAGGCGCGTGGCGTTTTCCTGAATCTCGCGGCGACGATCATCAGCAGATCGGACTCTCATTGTCATGCAGCCGCACATGGGCGCCGAACTGTCCGGCGTCCATACGTAATTGCCGAAAACATGTGTCGGTGGACTAATTGCCGGAAGCCGGCTTCCCATTTTGCCAGGTCACATCACGCCCAAACAGCGGCACGGTCGACAGGCTCATCTTGGCAGAGCCGTCGACGATCTTGCGGCTGTAGGAGACGTACATCAGGCTGTCGGAATCGGCATCGTAAATCCGGCGGACGGCAAGTTGTTTGAAGACCAGGCTCTGGTTCTGGTCGAACACTTCCTCGCCGGACTTGTCCAGATCAATCCGACCGATGCGGATCGGGCCCGACTGAAGGCATGATATCGAGGAATTGGACGGGTTTTCAAACCAGTTGCCCTTGCCAAGCCTGTCCCAGACGCCACGATCAAAATAAGAGAGATGGCAGACGATACCCTGAATATCGGGATCCTGTAACTGCTTGATCTTGATCTCGTTGCCGAGCCAGTCATTCTTGAATTCGCCAACTTCCTTGTCACCGCCACACGCAGCAAGGGGCAGGATCAGGGCGAGCATCGCGCAGGCAATCTTGTGGGTCATGCTGTAGCTACGCCGAAAGGCCTTCGACGTTCCTTGTCTGAGTCAGTAAGGATTTCGCTTGCTGGATAGCATGTCGCCCAATGCGCGGACAGTCGCTGCCCCAATCTGCATCGGCGTTGGCTTGCGGCGGTGCGCATGGCGGACAAGATGGCCGCAATTGGAGCCGAACAGATCATAGTCACGGCCAAGCTGGCGACGGGCGCGGCTTTCCACGAGGTGGCCATCCAGCGAGCTGTAGCGGCGATGCAGGCGAATCTCACGACCGGTCGAAAACTGATCGGGGCTTTGTTCGACGACACCATCATGCAGGCGGGAATTGCTGATGATTGTCCCGCGGGAGGTCACTACGCCATAATGCGACAGGACCACTCCAAACCGGACCGAAACGACATCGCCTGGTTCGAACGGCAGGAGGCGGAGACGCGTCACCTATTCGGCCGCGACTTGTTCATGGTCCGCCGAATCCTCGTCGTCGAAGACAAGCAAATCACCTGGCTGGCAATCCAGTTCCCGGCACAAGGCTTCAAGTGTGGAGAACCGCACTGCTTTGGCCTTGCCGGTTTTCAGGATCGAAAGATTGGCCAGCGTTACGCCAACGCGTTCTGATAGCTCCGTCAGAGACATGCGGCGATCTAGAAGCACTCGGTCGAGGGTTACGCGTATGGACATATCCTGTGCTCCTAAATCGTCATTTTTTCTTCGTCGCGAAGGCGAGTGCCCTCACGGAAGACTTGGGACAGGATGAAGAGCGCCGCAACCGATGCCCATGCGATAAGGTCGAAAGACAATTGTATTTTTGCCCCTTCGGCTGTCAGTCCGATCACCAATGCGATCGCGTACCGCATCAGTTGTGTCACCGCGATGGCGATGGCGATTCGCGTGAGCCGACCAGCATTATCCGGTACGAACGGGTCACCTGCAGACAGGGTTGCGAGGATCTTGCGCAATTCAAGACAGACAAAGACGACAGCAGCGACCACCACAACAGCGCCGAGCAGGCCTGCGCTGAGTTCGTGCACGCTGATATCATGGTCGTCGATCTTGATGCCGCCAATATTGATTGGATTGCCTGACAACATGGAGATCAATTCTATCCCGGCTGCGAGGATAACGATTGCGCCGATGAGGGCAGTCATCCACATGACAATCGTCACCAGCACGGTCATGATGGCGGCCATGGAGTTTCCCGCGTTTGTACTCATGCGTATCTTTTCACCTTCCGGCGTTGTTGACATGGAGCCGCTCGACTTTATCGCTAAAGACGCAAGGCTTACCGAATAACGATATATACTTTAATGACAAAAGCAAGAATAGGGCCAATACAGAATGGGTGAAATTAGCATGATTCGAAGGCTCTCGCCCGGACGGCTGGTCGCGGCGACCCATAATAAGGGCAAAGTATCCGAGCTGACGGATCTGTTCGCGCCTCTGGGCTTTGAGGTCGTCTCGGCGATTGAGCTCGACTTGCCCGAACCGGAAGAAACCGAAGCGACGTTTGCCGGCAATGCAATCCTCAAGGCGCGGGCGGCGGCTGAGGCTACGGGTGCTCCGGCGCTGTCCGACGATTCTGGCCTGTCTGTTACAGCTTTGGGCGGCGCGCCGGGCATTTACTCAGCCCGATGGGCGGGCGAACCGCGCGACTTTGGCAAGGCGATGGAGAAAGTTCAGCGCGAACTCGATGATATTGGCGCCACCGACCGTTCGGCGAAATTTGTCTGCGCGCTGGCCATTGTCTGGCCAGACGGTCATGCGGAGGTGTTTGAGGGCGAAGTCCATGGGGAGCTGACCTGGCCGCCACGTGGGAACAAGGGCTTCGGATACGATCCTGTTTTTGTCGCAGATGGGGAATCGATCACGTTTGGCGAAATGGAGCCCGCTTTGAAACACGCGATGAGTCACCGCGCACGGGCGGTTGAGAAGCTCAAAGCGGCGCTGCTATCGTGACGATGGAATCCTCTCAGTTCGGTCCACAATATGGATTTGGAGTCTACATCCACTGGCCGTACTGTGCGAAGATCTGCCCATACTGCGACTTCAATGTGTACGCAGCCAAGGACCGCGACCTGGAACCCTTGTTGAAGGCAATCCGGAAAGATATTGCGATCCATCGTCCGCGCATGCCAGAGCATGGGGCGGCCGACAGTCTTTATCTTGGGGGAGGGACGCCGTCCTTGCTGGCCCCCGACGCCATTGCCGGGCTGGTCACTGCTGCCGGTGACAGTTTCGGCCTGAAACATGATGCTGAAATTACAATTGAAGCCAATCCGAATGACATCATGCGCATGGACCTTGAGGGGCTGAAGGCGGCAGGTATCAACCGGCTTTCCATCGGCATACAATCTCTGCGGGATCATGCATTGGCTTTTTTGGGCCGTGATCATGATAGCGACGTCGCGCGCGCAGCCTTGAGGCGGGCCATGAAGATATTCCCGAATGTCTCAATCGACCTGATCTATGCCCGACCCGGCCAGTCAGAGGATGAGTGGCAGGCGGAGCTTGCAGATGTTCTGGAGTATGGTGCGCCCCATATATCCCTGTACGAACTGACGATCGAGGAGCGTACGGCCTTCGGCAAGGCGGCGGCTC
>NZ_DFME01000071.1:13044-13994 GCF_002375605.1 Hyphomonas sp. UBA3601
CGGCGGCTCGCGGCCAGATGACTCCGATGGACGATGATGACCAGGCCGATTTGTACGAGCTGACGCAAGATGTGCTTTCTGCAGCCGGCTTGCCTGCTTACGAGATCTCCAATCATGCCATGTCGGAAAAATACCAGTCTCGTCACAACAACATCTACTGGAATGGCGGTGACTGGATCGGTGTGGGTCCTGGTGCGCATGGTCGGCTTAGCGTAGGTGGAAACCGTTATGCCTCAGAGGCTGAGCGTCAGCCGGCGGCCTATATCGCAAACGTGCAAGCTCTTGCGTCGGGATGGTCTGAGGCGTCCAAGCTGTACCCGCTAGACAATGCAAGAGAGTTGCTGGCCATGGGATTGCGACCATCATCCGGGATCGACCGGACAAGGATCGAAAGCATTTCAGGCCGGACACTCTCGCAGGCCAAGATCGATGTGTTCGTCGAAGAAGGCTGGATGGTGCAAGACGGACCAAGGCTCGCCCTTACCGCGCGCGGACGGCTTCTCGCAGATGCCCTGACTGCTGAACTGTCTCCCTGATCAAGGTGCAGGTGGGAAGCGTCCCATGCGTTGCTCCCAATGGCGGCGGCAAAGTGAGAGGTACGTCGCCTTGGCGATACTGACCTGTTCGCCTTCGGTAAGGGCTTTTCCATCCGGACCAAGCCGCACAACCATCGTGGCCTTCCGGCCGCACTCGCAGATCGTGCGGATCTCCCGCAGCGAGTCGGCAATCGCCAGCAGCGCGGCGGAACCTTCGAACAGTTCTCCCTGGAAATCTGTTCGCAGGCCATAGGCCAGCACAGGTACATTCAGATGGTCCGCGACACGCGCGAGCTGCCAAGCTTGCGTCTTGGTCAGGAATTGCGCCTCATCGACGAATATCGCGCTCATCTTGTGACCGGCCATCGCATCGCCGATAAGCGCATACAAATCCGTGTCCGCCGTATAGAGAAC
>NZ_DFME01000132.1:0-148 GCF_002375605.1 Hyphomonas sp. UBA3601
TCGCCGGAAGAGTTGATCGCATGGCTGGCGCACCAACGTAACGATCTTCAATCCCCAGCGGTGCGCCTTGTACCAGCTATCGGGGAGGTGCTTGACGTCCTCAATGTGGTGCCGGGAAGTCGTCTCGTAAGAATGAGTGGATCGGGCG
>NZ_DFME01000132.1:335-804 GCF_002375605.1 Hyphomonas sp. UBA3601
ACAAGCTTGGGGGACGCGCGATGACGATTTTCTACCTCGTTGCCGGAGCGGCGTTGATTTCTTTCGTCCTGTGCACCCTGGCGCGTCATTTGCCGCTGCTCGATGCTCCGGATGGTGGCCGTAAACAGCAGGCAGCGCCTGTGCCTCGCACGGGCGGGATCGGTATCTTCGGCGCGATCCTGATTACGCTGGGTGCGTTCGCGGTCATGGCAGAACCCTCGTCATTGGCTCAGATGCCCGCGGGCAGGATTTTGTTTGCAGTTGCGCTAGCCGTCACGCCTTGGGCAATCGGCTTCCTCGATGACTGGCTCGGCCTGTCAGCCTTGTTGAAGCTCGCGCTGCTGTGCGGTTGGGCTGTCATTGCGGCCATACCATTCTTCATGTCGGGCGGGACAGGTGGATGGCTCCTTGGTATTGCGGTCATTGTCTGGCTGATCGTGATTACGAATGCGGTCAATTTCATGGACGG
>NZ_DFME01000132.1:840-961 GCF_002375605.1 Hyphomonas sp. UBA3601
GGCTTTCTTGTGTGGAACTTGCGAGGCGGCCTCTATGCCGGAGACTGCGGATCTCTAGGCGCCGGCGGACTGTTTGGCTTGATGGCCGTCTACCACCTTGGCGACGGCATGGACGGCGTTC
>NZ_DFME01000132.1:1054-4912 GCF_002375605.1 Hyphomonas sp. UBA3601
CGGCGTTCGCGCCGCGCTTCTGGCGCTCACGCTTGCCCTGCCGTTTCTGATTGACGTCTTGCTGACGCTAGCGTGGCGCACATTCAAGGGGCGCAATCTTCTTCAGGCGCACACCGATCACGCCTATCAGCGGCTGATTGCCCGCGGTTGGGGCCACCTCAGTGTCGCGACCTTCTGGTGGAGTATGACACTGATTTGCGCGGTGATGGGTGTGGTCACCATGTTTGGCGCAGCAGAGTCCACTGACCAGGCCGATGATTTCCCGGTTCTACAATTGACGGCACTGGTTGCCCTTGCCGCTATCGGATCAGTCTTTTGGTGGCTCGAACGCTCGCGGACTCAGTAGGCCCGGCTAACGCAGAAATCGGCCAGATCTTCGAGTGCGCTGCGATAGGGGGACTCTTCGAGCGTTCTCAGCGCGCCCTTGGCCAGCGCAGCATAGGCCTCGGCCTCCTGAACGGTGGCGTCTGCAGCCCCAGTGGCCCGGATCAGATGAACAGCGTGAGCCAGATCGGCGTCCTGTTGCGTTTCGGAATTCATGGCTCGGTCCCAGAACAGACGGTCTTCATCTGAGCCGCGTCGCTTCGCGACGATGACGGGCAGTGTAATTTTGCATTCGCGGAAGTCATCGCCAACTGATTTGCCAATTACCGACGTGGTGCCACCATAGTCCAGCACGTCATCGATGATCTGGAAGGCGAGACCCAGATTCTTGCCGTATGTGGCAAGCGCATGAGCGTGATCATCACTACCGACCGACATGGCGCCGGTCTCGGCAGCGGCCTCGAACAGCGCGCCAGTCTTCGCTTCAATAATTGCCAGATAGTCTTCGGTTGGCAGATCCCGGGCCTGCATCGCGGCCAACTGGCGAACTTCGCCTTCGGCAATCACCGTGGATGCTGTGGCGAGCCGGTTCAGGATTTCGAGACTGTTGGTTTCAACCAGCAGGTTGAATGCGCGCGCAAACAGGAAGTCCCCCACCAGTATGGAGGCCTTGTTGCCCCAAATTGCCTTGGCAGCAGGTTTCCCGCGTCGCAGATCGCTTTCGTCCACCACGTCATCGTGCAGCAGCGTGGCGGTGTGGATGAACTCCACGGCCGCTGCAAGAGCATGTGTTGCCCTGTTCGGCGTGCCCACGGCATGTGCAGAAATGAGGGTTATCAAGGGTCGCAGGCGCTTGCCGCCCGCCGACACAATGTAACCGGACAGATCCGGAATGACCGATATCGGGCTTGCTGCGCGGGTCGCCAGCAAGGTCTCGACCTCACCGAGGTCCTTGGCCACGAGCGTTTGCATCCGATCCACAATGGAACCGACTGCCTCTTTGCCTCTTGGTTTTGGCGCAAGGGTCACGTTTTCACTGGCTCCCATCATTTCTCTGACGAAATGGGAAATAGTCGTAGGATGGGTTCGCATCAAGCGCGACGTGGCACCCCGACGCATCTCACAGCGAAGTGTTGTGGCGAATCCTCGCCGTGTGTGCGAAACATTCAGGCAATTGGGCCGTTGAGAATATTCCAACAAGGAAGGGTTCCCACATGAAGCCATATGCAATTCTGCTCGCCGCTGGCCTGCTCGCTGCATGTACGTCGAACGCGGCCTACGGGCCCGCATCCAAGTCCGGAGCGATGGGCTATTCCAGCCAACAGATCGAAACGGGCCGATACCAGGTCTCCTATACCGACTCCAGTCCGTCGAAGGCGCGTGACCGGGCCTTGCTGCGTGCAGCTGAACTGACGCTTCTGGAGGGCTCTGACTGGTTTGAGATAACCAGCAGCTTTGCCGAACGCAGTGAAGACAGCCGTAGCGGTGGTTCCAGCGTCTCCATTGGCGGTTCATCGGGCTCTCGCGGCCACAGCAGCGTCGGGGTCGGCGTAGGGATCGGCATTCCGCTAGGGGGTGGCAATAGCGGGTCGGTTACCGAAGTCCTCGAAATCGTCACCGGCAAAGGCGACAAACCTGATCGGCCGAGTGTCTATGATGCCCGCTCAGTGGATATCAATCTGCGCGGTTCGGCGACCGAATGAAGGAAGTCTTTCGCACCAATGATGTCGTCAAGCTGAGCTATGTTGAGCACCTGCTGCAGGAGGCGGGCATCGAATATTTCATCGCTGATCAGCATATCTCCGCTGTCGAGGGCAATATCGGCGCGTTTCCGAGGCGCGTCATGGTGCCGGAGGAATTGTTGCCTGCTGCCGAGGCAGCCTTGGCCGAAGTCGAACGCGGCTAGTGGGGCAGATCACAGAAGATACCCTTTACCAGGGGCGGGTCACCCTGTTCCAACCTGAAAAGGGCTTCAGAGCCAGCACAGACTCGCTGATGCTGGCCGCGGCCCTTCCCGAAAAGTCCGGCGGCGCGGCCCTTGAAATAGGCTGTGGATGCGGTGGGGCGCTGATGACGGCCGCATTTCGATTGTCGCAGATGCAGGTGACAGGCGTGGATATTGATGCGGTCATGACTGACCTCGCACGGCAATCTGTCTCGTCAAACAATTTCAAAGACCGAGTGAGTGTCGAGACTGGCAATGCCGCCGAATGGGTACGCGACAAGGAAAATCGGTTCGATCTGGTTTTTGCAAACCCGCCATATTTCGAGCCAGGAAGGATCTCCGCGCCGGGAGCGGAGAAAGCTGGAGCATATCTCGAATCCCTCAGCCTCGATGGTTGGATCAAGGCGATGGCGTTTGCGGCCAAGCCGCGTGCGCCCATTGTGATAATTCATCGCGCTGCCGAACTCGCCCGAATTCTCGCTGTGCTGGATCGCCTGACGGGAGAGATTACCGTTCTGCCCATCGCGCCGAAACATGGCGAAGATGCGCGCCGGGTTTTGGTGCGGGGACGCAAGGGATTGAGACGGGGAGAGGTGCGTTTGCTCGCGCCCCTCGTCACTCACACCGCCGACGGTGAGGCCAGTGAAGCGCTGGATGCGATCCGTCATGGCAGGGCGATCGACTGGTAATCCAGATTTTCTGGGAATTGCCACATTTGCAGGCTAGGGTCTGAATTGAGGTAAGGGCATAGAAAAAGGAGTTGGCCATGTTCGGCCTGTTGTTCTTCGGCTTTCTGTTCATTGGTCTGGTCCTGGCCTTGCTGGGGCATGGCGGGTTTTACCGCATGGTCACCGGGCGCGGGGCAGGGTCAAATGATCATGATGAATCTCGTGGGTCATTCTGATCGCATTCCCGTGCTTGCTTCGCCCTGCGCACGGCTGTAACCCGACACCCAATCGATATTCGGATCTGCCCCATGACCGCACCCAAAGCGCACGCCAAACCGAAATCCTTTCAGGACCTCATCCTGACACTTCAGGCCTATTGGGCCGATAAGGGCTGCGCGATCCTGCAGCCCTATGACATGGAAGTCGGCGCCGGCACCTTGCACCCGGCGACTGTGCTGCGGGCATTGGGGCCAAAGAACTGGCGTGCTGCCTATGTCCAGCCCTCGCGGCGGCCGAAGGATGCGCGTTATGGGGAAAACCCCAACCGGCTCGGCCATTATTACCAGTTCCAGGTCATCCTGAAGCCTAATCCCGACGATTTGCAGGACCTCTATCTGGAAAGTCTCTACGCCATTGGCATCGACCCGACTGTTCACGATATTCGCTTCGTCGAAGACGACTGGGAGAACCCGACTGTCGGCGCCTGGGGCCTTGGCTGGGAAGTCTGGTGCGACGGGATGGAAGTCACCCAGTTTACCTATTTCCAGCAGATGGGCGGCTTCGACTGCAAGCCCGTTGCGGGCGAACTGACCTACGGGCTCGAACGCCTCGCCATGTATATTCAGGGCGTCGACAATGTGTACGACCTGAATTTCAACGGGGGCACGTCCTCAAGTAGCGAAGCGGTAGGACGCGAAAGAC
>NZ_DFME01000086.1:0-14532 GCF_002375605.1 Hyphomonas sp. UBA3601
ATTGTTGCAACGCCGGTCGCCGTTCTGGTCGCATTCGCCTACGAAAAATTCCTGCCCGAAAGCATGCTGGAAAGCATGCGCAGCATCTATGTCGTCGCCGCCACAACGATCATCTTCGGCGCCCTGCTCTGGTGGGCCGATGTGAAAGGTACGCGCGATCGCAAGGAAGAAGACATGACGATGTGGCATGCTTTCCTGATCGGCGCGACCCAGGCGATCGCTGCAATCCTGCCAGGCACCAGCCGTTCCGGCATTACGATGACGGCCGCTCGTGCATTCGGGTATGACCGCACCGAGGCAGCGCGATTTTCAATGCTGATTGGCGCCCCAATCCTCGCCGCTGCCGGACTTTACGGAGCGATGGGATTGGTGACAGCCGATGCCACCGAAACCGTGCTGACCCTGAAGGATGGACTCATTGTGGCAAGCATCGCCTTCATCACGGGGCTGGCGTCCATCTGGTTCCTGATGTCGCTACTCAGCCGAATGAGCTTTCTGCCCTTCGTATTGTACCGCTTCGCACTTGGCGCCGTGCTGATACTGGGATCACCACTCGTCGGACTACTCTAGACTTAGGCCTCGGACGCCTTGTGAAACTCGCCATAGTCGCGGAACCGCCAGAGATAGGAAGGCACGATCGCTTCAACCGTTTCCAGCTCCGTGACGCCAAGATCCTTCAGCGTCAGCGCATCATCGGCGACCACATTGTCGGATTTAAGCATCTCGACCTGGTCTCCTGTGAGGGGCGGATCGCCGAGAAAGCCCCACGAGAATGGCGGAATATAGCGCCAGACAGCTGCTGTGAGATAACCCGCGGGCTTTGCGATGAAGAACGGCAACGGAATTTTGAACCGGCGCTTGTCAATCGTCTCGAGGATCACGTCATACAGTTCATTGAACGTGTAAATGCGGGGGCCGCCCAATTCGTAAGTCTTGCCTGCCGTGGCCGCATCATCCACCGCCACAGCAATCGCCTCGGCCACATCACCGGCATAGACCGGCTGGAAGCGAGTCGATCCACCGCCAATGGCCGGCAACAGGGGCAATACACTCATCAACGGGGACGTTGCCATCGCAGCAAAGCGGTTGAAGAACTCGTCTTCCGACGCAAACACAATGGATGGACGTAGAATGGTCGCTGTAGAAATGGCGTCGCGAACAGCGGCTTCAGCTTCTGCCTTTGTGCGTGCATAGTCAGCCGAGGAATCGGCATCAGCGCCGATGGCTGAAACTTGGACAAACCGTGCAATGCCTTTTTCGGCGGCAACTTGCGCCAGCAATCCAGCCCCTTCGCTCTGAGCCGACTCAAACGTCTGAGCGCCTTTCTCAAACATGATGCCAACAAGATTCACGACAGCGTCGGCGCCTTCCAGCGCGCGCTCGATCGATTCTCGATTGCGGATATTGGCCTGAATAATATCGACCCAGCCTGGAGGCCCCGCAAGACGAACATCCCCGGCAGTGTTCACGTGCCGACAGGCAACGCGCACACGCCAGCCCTTCTTGACGAGTTCACGGGCGGCATACCGTCCAATAAACCCCGACCCGCCGAAAACAGTTACCAAGCCTTTGGTCATCTTCAGTCTCTCTCAAAGCGACCGCAGCCGCGATAATCCGGATGGCGCCTTTGACCATAGAGCCGTTCGCCTGTCTACCAAGGCACGGCGGGCGAAACAGCGCGGCATGGCAGAATATACAGGTATGCCATCAACCTGTGCAGCGCAGCGTCAGAGCGGTCAGGCCTTCACTGCCATTTCAGTCGCCATCCATCCCGCGAACGCATCCCGCTCCGCCGCGCTCATGTGCAGGCCCAGCTTGGAACGACGCCACAGAATGTCATCTGCGGTTCGGGCAAACTCTACTTCAACAAGGTAGCGCGCCTCAGTTTCGGTCAGGCTCGCACCAAACTTTCGGCCAAGATCGCCGTCCGTTTCGGCTTGCCCCAACAAACGCCGCGCGTCGGTGCCGTAAGCGCGTGCTAGACGCTGCAGAAGGTTAGCGCTCAGCTTGGGATAATCCTGCCGCAATCCTTCATAGAAACCGTCGAAATCCGCGCGAGGCATGTCTCCGCCGGGAAGGTCAGCGTCGCGTGTCCACTCACCACCTGCCTCCGGAAAAACCTTATCCAGTGTCTGAAGCGCGTCTTCAGCCAATTCCCGATAGGTCGTTATCTTGCCCCCAAACACTGACAGGACCGGCGCTCCGCCGTCATCATCCAGTTTCAGGACATAGTCGCGCGTCACTTTGGAGGCGTTGGCAGCGTGGTCATCATATAGTGGGCGCACACCGGAATAGGTCGCCACCACATCTGCTGGAGTGATGGCCCGCTTGTAATACTCGCTCGCGCCCTTGCAGAGATACTCGATCTCATCAGGCGTAATTTTCACCTCGTCGCGATTTGCTTCATACGGAACGTCCGTCGTGCCGATCAGTGTGAACGCGCCGCGCTCATAGGGAATCGCGAACATGATTCGGCCATCACCATTCTGGAAGAAGTAGGCGTAGTCGCCTTCGTGCCAGCGCGGCACGATGATATGGCTACCCTTTACAAGTCGTAGGTGGGTCTCGTTTTTCTTTCCATGGTCGAGCCCCAGAACATCGTCGACCCAGGCACCTGCCGCATTGACGACCGCCCTGAATGACCGGGTCTCGGATCCTTTCGGACTTTCCAGCACTGCATCCCAATGGTCACCACTGCGCACAAGCGACGTACAGCGGGTACGCGTCATGACTTCAGCACCATGCGATTTCGCATCGACGGCGTTCAGCACGACAAGCCGCGAATCCTCGACCCAGCAATCAGAATACTCGAAAGCAAGCCGATATTCTTCCTTGAGCGAGTCAAGTCTGGCCGACGATTTGCGCCGAAGCGTTGTGGTTGCAGGCAACAATTTGCGTCCGCCAAGGTGATCATAGATGAACAGACCAAGTCGGATCAGCCAGGCAGGGCGAAGTTCCTTGTGGTGCGGCAGGACGAACCGCATTGGCCAGATTATGTGCGGCGCTGCCTTAAGCAGGATTTCGCGCTCGATCAGGGCCTTGCGCACCAGGCCGAAATCATACTGCTCCAGATAACGCAGCCCGCCATGAATCAACTTCGTGCTGGCTGACGATGTATGCTGGGCAAGGTCATCTTTTTCGCAGAGCACCACATCCAGCCCACGACCAGCAGCGTCGCGCGCGATCCCGGTTCCGTTGATCCCGCCGCCGATCACCAGGATATCGTGCATGTCAGCCCTTCATCAGGCCTGCGGCCTTCAGCAGCTTGCCGGCACGAAGGACGCGCTGGAGCTTGTGTTCTGATGACCGGTCGCCCTTGTTCGAATCCGGGTGGAACCGGCGAACATATTCTGCATAGCGCGCGCGAATCTCCGCTGGCTTTGCATCGGTTTCGAGATCGAGTTCCTTCAAGGCGCGCTTCTGCAGCGTGTTCCGGTGGCCGGACGAGGCCGACTCGCCACTCGCAACATCATCAACATTGAAGAACTTGCTGCCTGCCCAGCGCCGCGGGTCCAACTTCTGAGGTCCCTTTTCGCCGCGCATTGGACCTGTGCCAAATTTCCAGGTGCGCTTGTGACCATACCGCTCAGACCGGGCGAACGAAGCGGCCTCGGCCTGCGACATGCCTTCAAAGAAATCAAAGCTGCGATTGTACTCTGCTGCATGCGCCTGGCAGAAATAATGACGACCATTCCCCTGACGCTTGGGCGCAGGATGGGTCCCCTCAAGATCACATTGCTTGTGGTCGCAGACACGAGTCTTCTGCGCACGCGCACGGGAAGCCTCGTCTTTAGGAGGCTTGATGCGTATATCTTTGAACTTAACGCGATAGGAAAATGGGTCACCGTCAGACATGACCCGGCATAATAGGGAGTGCAGGTTAAAGATGCCACAGCCAAGTGACAGGTTATCGCGAATTCGTGAGCTTTTAACTGAAGCTTTTCACCCGGTAGAGCTGATTATTACCGATGACAGCCAAAAACATGCAGGTCATGCAGGCGCCGCGCCTGGTGGAGAGACGCATTACACCGTGCGAATCACGTCCTCGGCATTCGAAGGTCTGTCCCGCGTCCAAGCCCAACGCGCGATCATGTTGACGCTGCAGTCCGAATTTGATTCCGGCTTGCACGCACTCGCCCTACACGCGAAAGCGGCATGAATCTTGAAAAATCCGACTCCACGCGGAACCGAAATATGACTCGATCATTAATTTCGCAGCCGTCGAGGAGAACGGGTGATGGTACAGAAACTCATGACTGCCGCCGCAATAGGCGCAATGATTGCAGGTTCAGCGATTGCGGAGACACCTTCCGACAAGGTGAATCTCGGCATGATGCACTGGATTCGCGACACGGTTTGCACTCAGGATAGAGAGATAGTCTTCGTTCCGGTGTCCCATGACGTCCCAACGCTCAGCGGCGAGTGGGCTGTTATCGCCATGGACAATCCCGATCCAGACTCCGCCCACATCGTGACGCTCACCGAGAAGAACTGGCTGAAGGCCAATGGCTGCGACGAAGATCCGTCGCCGCAGATGCATATGGCCAGCCGAGAGCCGAAATCAGGCCGTCTCGGCCTCTGATATGTTCAGGCCAGTGACCTGGTTTCGCTGACGCCTGAGTATGTTGAAGCGATACCCGTGAAAGACAAAGCTCTGTCCAGGCTCGGGAATGGTCTGCGCCTCGTGAATGACCAAGCCTGCAACGGTTACGGCTTCTTCATCTGGCAAGTTCCAGCCTGTCGCCCTGTTCAGGTCCCGAATAGGTACCCATCCATCCACGTTGACTGATCCATTTGGCTGGGGACGCACACCCTGAACGGCCACATCATGCTCGTCATGGATATGACCGACGATCTCTTCCAGAATGTCTTCCAGCGTAATCAGCCCCTGAAGCTCGCCATACTCGTCAACAACCAACGCGAAGTGACTCCGTTTTTGAAGAAATGCGTCGAGTTGGTCCTGTACTGGTGTTGTCTCCGGCACAAACCACGGCTTGCGCAAGATCGAGTCGAGATCGAGCGCGCTCAGGTCGCCGCCAAGCGGCAGCGCCGCCCGCAACAGGTCCTTTGCGTGCAAAATGCCGACAATCTCCTCCTTCTCGCCCCGGTATAGCGGTAGGCGCGTATGCGGGCTGGCGAGCGCTTTGGTTACCAACTGCCGAGGCTCAGTATCCGCATTCAACATGCGAATGTTTTTCCGATGGATCATCACGTCTTCGACGGTCAGCTCCTTCAAATCGAGCGCCCCGACCAGTCGCAGACGATCTTCAGCTCCGACACCTCCTTCGGAGGCGTGTAGGTCAATCGCACCGCGAATTTCCTGTTCCGCCGTGACGAGTTCAGCAGGCGCACCAAGGCCGAGGATCTTCAATGTGATGGTGACGACAAATTGGATCAGTTTCACAATCCACGCCACAGCCCAAACCAGACCACTGATCGGCCGCGCTACGCTCATCGCCATAGTGTCGGGACGCGTGATCGCATAAGTTTTCGGCAGGACTTCGGCAAACACCAGTACCAGAATCGTCATCACGCCGGTCGCCAGCACCAGCGCGACACCGCCCGGTCCGAACAATGAGGTAAACAGCGACGTGGCAAGCACCGAGGCGAGGATGTTTACCAGGTTGTTGCCCAACAAGATCGCACCAATCAGATTTTCGCGATTACTGATCAGGCGATTCACTGTCTCGGCCCGCTTGTCACCATCCTTTTCAAGCTGGTGCATGCGCGCACGCGACGCGGCCGTCAGCGCCGTCTCAGACCCCGAAAAGAAGCCTGACATGCCGAGCAGCACGAAAATTGAGATGATGTAACCGGCAATCATGGGTGGGGTCTCATATGTGTGGATCAGCTCTCCAGCAATTCGCTACGGAGAAATGCTTCGACGGACGCAAGATCCGCATCCTTGTGGATGTAGGACTGGCCAATACCGCGTGCGAGGATCAAGGGTACTTTGCCGCCGCTGGCTTTCTTGTCCTGCTGCATTAGCTCGACCAGTCGCGCAGCGATGTAAGGCCCACCCTGACGTCCCGGAATGCTTGATTGCAACCCCGTCGCATTGAGGTGCGCCGTCACACGGTCTGCATCGGATTGCGGCGTGATACGCTGACTTGCGCCATAGCGAAATGCGAGCGCCATGCCGATGGCAACGGCCTCGCCGTGCAACAGATCCGGCGCATAGCCGTTTGCCGCCTCAAGTGCATGGCCAAACGTGTGGCCGAGGTTAAGCAGCGCCCGGACGCCGGTTTCGCGCTCGTCTTCCGCAACGATGGCCGCTTTGGCACGACAGCTGGTGGCAACCGCTTGCGCTATTGCCGCTGGGTCCAGTGCCAGCACCGCTTCGCCATGCTCTTCAAGCCACGCAAAGAAACCCGGATCATTGATCAATCCATATTTCACGATCTCGGCGTAACCAGCGCGCAGCTCTCGCGGCGGCAGCGTTTCAAGCAGGGACGTATCAGCTATCACCAATTGCGGCTGATAGAATGCACCAATCGAATTCTTCCCGCGCGGCGTGTTCACCGCGGTCTTGCCGCCGACCGAGGAATCGACCTGGGCCAACAGGGTCGTCGGCACCTGCACGAATTTCATGCCGCGCTTCATAAGGCTGGCTGCAAGCCCCGTAATATCACCGATCACGCCACCACCGAGCGCAATGAGTACATCGCTGCGGTCAGCAGAGGCCTCAAGTAACCAGTCGAGGATCTCTTCGAGATTGGAAAACGACTTCGTTTTCTCGCCCGGCGTCAGGGATTTCCAATGCGTCGTCACACCGGTTGACCGAAGCGCCTCATCCAGTCGATGTCGGTGCATCCGCTCGACCGTCTCATCTGTCAGCACGAAGACCCGCGGCTGTTTGATCATGGCCGACACGCGCGCACCGAGCTGGTCCAGCGCGCCGTGGCCGACGAGAATGTCATAGCTGCGATCTTCGAGCTCGACCGTGACGGTCTCAAGCGGTGGTGCGGTCACGTTCACTTCGGTGTCCATGTCTGGAGGGCCTTGTATATGGCATTGACGGTGGCCGCGTGCGGTCCGTCCTTTGACGGCACGACGAGATCGGCTTGGGAATAGATCGGCTCGCGCTCTGCCAACAGATTGGTCAGTACGTCCTTCGCATCCGGACGCCTCAGCAAGGGACGCGTATCGCGCTTCTGGACACGTCGCCAAAGAGTTTCGAGATCAGCATTCAGCCAGATGGTGACCGCGTTCTTCTGCATCAACAGGCGGGTCTCATCATTCAGGTAGGCACCCCCGCCCGTAGCCAACACGTGGGGAGGCAACTCCAATAGCCGCTTCAACACCTGATGCTCCCCGCGCCGAAAATCCTCTTCTCCGTGCAGTTTGAAAATATCGGTTATTGATAGGCCCGCCGCCTTCTCGATCTCCGAATCACTGTCATAAAACTCTCGGCCCAATCGTTCGGCCAAGCGGCGCCCGACGGTAGATTTTCCTGCCCCCATCAAACCGACAAGCGCGACGGTTCGCGACATGTAGGGCAATGTCGCGTCAACCGGTCTGGAAGTACTGTCACTGTCAGAAGGCATTCTGGACTTTCGGGCTCCGTTCGGTACTTGTCCTATAGTTGCTGTCGCGCCTTCGCAATCCAGCGCCGGAATTCTGTATCTAGGGGTAAATAGCCATGCGCAAGTTTCTGATCCTTTTAGGCCTGCTGGCAATACTTGTCCTCGGCGCGGCCTGGTGGCTGGGCGGACAGGCCGAAAAGGGTAAACCAGAGCCCGGTGAAGTCCGCATCGAGGTCGACAATGTCCTTTAAGGGCGTTGTCTCGGTCGTGTGCCTCATCCTCGCCGGGAGCTTACCGGCAGGCGCGCAAATCGAGGATTCCGGTCTAGAGCTGGTGAATCCGTGGGGAATGAGCTTCCTCGAGGCGGGCGAGCCTTCCCTGCCAACCGATATGTGGCGCGCGTCCGACGCTGATGATTTGCTGCCATTGATGCGAGATGTCCGCACACACGACCTGACACCGGCTGAACGCACGTTGATGCAACGCATGGCCCTGTCGCCTGCCACACCACCAGCGGGAATGCAGGAACCCCTGCTAAGGGCCGAGCGGGCACGTATCATGTACGACCTCGGCGAAGCCCAAGCCGCAGCCACCCTCATGGCACGACTCGATACTCCTCCTCCTGGCCTCGACGCGGATGAAATCGTTGCAGATCTCAATCTTGCGCTGGGCAATGAAGCAACAGCCTGCGATATGCTGAATGCGCCAGACCGTCTTTCAGGTTATTGGGCCAAATTGCGCGCGGTCTGCGCGGCACTGCAAGGCAATACTGCCGGCGCAGAACTCGCGATTGAAATGGCCTTGCAACAGGATGCCGTCGATTCCTGGCTTCTGGCCGCTGTGTTTGCGACATCCGGCGAACTGCCTGACGCGCCAGAGGCAGATTACTCTTCGGGACTGAACCTTGCCATCTCTGCCGAGGCGGGCCTCACGCCTCCGGAGGCACCCGTCCCCGCGAATCGTCCCGACCTTGCAGCCGCAATGGCCCTGCATCCGAAATTGCCAATCACTCTGCGTGTTCAATCCGCAGGAATGGCCAGCCAAGCTGGCATGCTGGAGACGGATGATTATCAGGCACTCTTCCTCAAGCTGATATCCGAACCGGGCTTCGTGCCCTCTACGCCTTTGGAGAGCGCGCTCTATGCAGCGCGCGATCCGCTTGTCACTGATGAAGATCGCGCTTTTGCGCTCGCCGCAGCACTGGAAGGCGCTATGGACACACCAGCCCATTTCAGCGCGGTCGCGCGGCTATTATGGGAAGAAATCGAACGCCTACCGATCAACACTTTCACGGCAGCCAACGCTCCGATCTTCGCGCGGGCTGCGCTGGCCACCGACCATTACACTGCCGCCAAGGACTGGTCATCCGCCAATACGATGGAAGGCGCGCGCGAAGATGGCAGCTTTGATGCCGCACTCATGTCGGCTCTGGTGACACTTGCGGGCAGCGAGACGACACGCAACGCCAGCGACTATATTGGAGAACGTCTAGCCACACTTGCCGAGTCTGACCTGCAAAAGCAGACCGCTGCTCGTCTTTTCGCATTATGGACCGCTCTCGGCATTGCGCCCCCGGCGGATGCGCGCCGCTTGATCGTGAATGCGCCCGAACGCAAATCCACCCCGGAAATAGATTTGCAATTGGTAGGCGTGCTTGCCTCCGCTGAGGCAGATGCTGCAGGAGAGGTTATTCTGTCCACGGTAGGCATGACCAAAGGCGATCCGACCGCACTCGATGACGCCAGCCTACTCTTGCTCCTGAAAGCACTGCAACGGATCGGCGCAGAGGATGCCGCCCGGGAGATGGCATTGGAATCAACTGGCTACTGGAAGGCGCTCAACTAGAAATTTCCCGAATTTCGTTGATCTTGCCTCCAGAAGGCTGATGGTGGACGAAAAACGGGAGGAATCGATGAGGGTATCCATACTGGCCGGGGCGTCTGCACTGGCACTTGCAGCCACGGCATGTGGGGCGCCAGACAAGACACAATCCCAAGCATCCGAACCAGAGCCCGCACCGGCTGCGATTGCCACGGCGAGCTCAACATCAATAGATTCCGCTGACAGGACTGCATTATTCGGCGACCTGCACGTCCATACCGGACAGTCCTTTGACGCCTTCATATCGTCCGTTCGGGCAACACCCGATGACGCATATCGCTATGCAAAGGGCGAGAAAATAATCACCGACGGCGGTTACGAGATCCAGTTGGACAGCCCGCTCGATTTTCTGGCCGTCACAGATCATGGCGAATATCTCGGCATCATGCCGGTCATGGCAACGCCCGGTACGAATCTGTCGCGCACGAATTTCGCAAAATCCGTATTTGGACCGGACGCGACGAACCCTGCCCAGTCATTCCATAATGTGGGCATCACCATCGTGACGGGCGAAGAAGTGGATGAGATCTACGATCGAGACGTCATCGACTCGGCCTGGATGAAGAACATTGAGACGGCCGAACGCCACAATGAGCCCGGCAAGTTCACCGCCTTCTCCGGCTACGAATTCACCGCCATGACAGAGGTCATGGACTCGGAAGTTCCCGCCGCAGCGAACCTGCACCGGAACGTCATATTTCGTGGAGACGCGCCGGACCGGCTTTTTTCCACCCTCGACTCCCCAAATCCGGAAGACTTGTGGGCCTGGATGGATGCGCGGCGCGCTGAGGGTCTGGATGTCATCTCCATCCCGCACAATTCCAACGCATCCAATGGCGAAATGTTTGCGTCCGAAACCTATGAGGGCGGTCAGTTGACTGCAGATTATGCGATCACCCGCATGCGCAACGAACCGGTAATTGAAATCTCCCAGGTCAAAGGCACCTCGGAAGTCCACCCAGCACTATCCCCGAATGACGAATGGGCAAACTTCGAGATCTACGACACCTTGGTTGGAAGCGCCGCAAAGTCGACGCCGCACCTCGGAGGTTTCGCCCGCAACGCGTTGGCGCGTGGACTGGGTTTCGAAGAAACAGAGAGCTTCAACCCTTACAAGTTCGGCTTCATTGGCTCCAGCGATACACATATCGGCGCCGGGTCTTTCGATGAGAAGAACTTTACTGGCAAGTTCCCCCAAGACGGATCCAATCCTGAGTTCCGACATTCCGTCCCACCAGCAGGTGCGGACAGTTGGGACGGTGTTGTATCGCTGAATAGCTTGCCGCCCGGCGCGGTAAAGCCCAGCATGCGACGCAAGCTGTCTGCCGGCAAGTACAGCGCATCCGGGCTGGCCGGCGTATGGGCCGACGAAAATACGCGGGATGCCATCTTCGACGCCATTCGTCGCAAGGAGACGTTCGGCACGTCCGGGCCGCGCATAAAAGCACGCATGTTTGCCGGATACGGATTTGATCAGGAAATGTTGGCAGATCCGGACCTGGTGTCAGCAGCCTACCGCACTGGCGTGCCACAGGGCGGCGACCTGGTCGGAAATCAGCAAGCCCCGTCATTTCTCGCTTGGGCGATTCGGGATCCGGCTTCTTATCCGCTGCAGCGTTTGCAGGTCATCAAAGTGTGGACCGATGCCCAGGGCAAGGCGCATGAGGCCGTCTACGATGCTGCATGTTCCGGAAATGTCGAACCAGATTCGGACACGCACCGGTGCCCCGACAATGGTGCCAATGTAGACATATCCGACTGCTCTACACGCCCCGGCAGTGGCGTTGGCGAGTTAAAAACACTGTGGACTGACCCAAACTACGATCCGACGCGCCGCGCAGCTTATTACGTCCGCGTTCTCGAGAATCCATCTTGTCGCTGGTCGACATGGGACGCGGTACGTAACGGATCACCACCCAATCCCGACATGCCCGTTCTCGTTCAGGAGCGGGCTTGGACATCGCCGATCTGGGTCAAACCGGAATGATGTTCACGCAATTTTAGGCGCGGCGCGCCAAGGTCGGGCAATGTCTGACCGCGCGCGCATCGAAGCCTTCCTTGAAATGATGTCTGCAGAGCGCGGCTCATCCGCAAATACGCTGGACGCCTATGGACGGGACTTGCTGGACGCATCCGAATTTTGTGGTGGCGGGTTATGTGATGCTGAAGGAAGTGAAATTTCAGGCTGGCTGAGAGATTTGTCCAAGCGAGGCATGGCTCCATCGTCGCAAGCCAGAAAGCTGTCCGCGGTCCGACGCTTCTTTCGCTTCCTGTTTGAGGAAGGAGACCGCAAGGATGATCCCACCGCGAAGATTGACGGCCCAAAGCCCGGCCGGGACGTGCCCGATGTCCTGTCTCGCGAAGAGATGGCTCGTCTGCTGGATTGCTGCGGCGACGATTTGAGGCTGAAATGTCTTGTGGAGCTGCTCTATGGGGCGGGCCTGCGGGCAACAGAACTTGTCTCTCTCAAACTCGGCCAATTGCCGAGGCGCAAGGAAGCCCGCTGGGTCACAACGGATGTGATCGTTCGCGGCAAAGGCGGCAAGGAAAGGTTGTGCCCACTGGGGCGCCCCGCTTTGCGCGGGCTTACAGATTGGCTGAAAGTACGCGAAGATCACTTGCCGGAAGCCTCACTTACAAGGAGCCGAGCTGAACCCTTTGTGTTTCCGTCGCGAGGAAAATCAGGACATCTCACCCGCCGCCGCCTGGGACAGTTGCTCGAAGCCTTGGCACTGAAAGCCGGTATCCGCCCGGATAGAGTCCACCCGCACGCGTTGCGGCACGCTTATGCAACTCACCTGCTCATGGGGGGCGCCGATCTGAGAAGCGTCCAGACATTGCTGGGCCATGCCGATATCGCGACGACACAAATCTACACGCACGTCCTGACGGACGAGCTCGCGGAGCTTCTCGAAACAGCGCACCCCTTGGCCACAAAGATTTAGCACGAGAAAAAGTTTTCAGCATTGCTGAAACCGGGAGTCATGCCGATATATGACGACGCGAGTTCGCAATGCTTTTGTATGGACGTCTCAGATGAAACGCTTTCTGAATGCTCTTATTCCAACCATCCTGATCTCGGAAATCGCCGCGATCACCTTCATGACAGCGACTTGGGCTATCCTGTCCGAGCTTCATGCAGGACTGAACGTCATCATAGGCGGGGAGGTTGTCACCGCGATCGGAGTCGCAGCTCTTACCGTAGCGGTGTTCCGCCGGGCATCGCGGCCCGACGTAGAAACCGCCTCGGCAGAAGAGTGATCAGGCGGCGGTAGCGGATCCGCGCGACGCGACCCAAAAGGCATGAACAACGCCGGGCAGCCAGCCAATCAGTGTCAGTAGCACGTTGAGCAGGAATTGAAGCCCAATGCCTTCCTTGATCGCAACTGCGACAGGTGGGAGAAATATTGTGAGTAGGATCATGAGCAGGGACATGCAGGGTTTCCTTTTTGGATAAGCTACCCCTGCAACGCCCGGAACAGGTGAAAGTTCCCTGCCTGGCGTTCCACAAATGATTTCGACTTTTCCCGAGATCGACGTTGACCCCGGTTCAGCTGCGGGTTTAGACACCCGCTGAGGGCGTTTCCATCAAGTATAGTAACGACCGCACCGGGTGAGGTGTGCGGCCGCGCGACGGGAGTCCGCTGTGTCGGCCATATTCACGCCTTCTGGCGAGAAGGAATTCTTTACGCCCTTTGGCCCCATGATGGGCTATGTCCGCATACCGCCTGCGCTGGTCGCCCATCTGAACGCCTCTATGAGTGAACAGCTGGAAGATCATTCGGGCAGCCTTGTGGGCAAGGTCCGGCAGGAACTCCGTTTTCCCAAATCCCTCGTGGACGCCACCGCCGCTGCGCTCGGCAACGCGCTGATCGAGTACCATATTCGCGCCAGCCGCCGTGGTTCATTCGGCGACTATGACCATACGACCAAGCGCTTTGAGCTGAACGTCATGGCCGGATGGTTCGTCCGCCAGTTTGCACATGAGTATAACCCGCTCCACATCCATACCGGATGCGCGCTCTCATGCGTCGGTTATCTGAAACTGCCGGACGGGATTGATCAGGAATGGGCCGAGGACGACCTCGACCATCATCCTTCTCACGGACATCTTCAGTTCGCGCACGGCACCGACACCCATTACTCGGTATCGAACTTCATGATCCGCCCACGCGTCGGGGATTTCTATATATTTCCATCCTACATGTTCCACAGTGTCTATCCGTTCAAGTCGCCGGGCGAGCGTCGCTCCTTCAGCATGAATCTCTCTGTCGTCGAATCATCGGCCTGAGCCTTTCTGTCTGATTGACGCGGCACAACCGCCCTCTATGTTGCGCCGCAACAAGGAGGAACGCATGAGCACGAAAACACCAAGAGACTTCTTCAAGCCCCTGGCCATCGGTGCGCCCGCCCCGATGCACGACCTGCCCATCAGGCTGGAGCGGATGATCCATTTTGTCCCGCCGCATCTGGACAAGGTCCGGGCCAAGGTGCCGACCATGGCCGAAGGCGTGGATGTGATGCTCGCAAATCTTGAGGATGCCATCCCCGCTGACGCCAAGGATGCTGCTCGCGCCGGCGCTATCGAAATGGCGTCCATGTACGATTGGCAAGGCAAGGGAACGGGCTTCTGGAGCCGCGTGAACCCGCTGAACTCCCCGTGGTTTCAGGAAGATGTGAGTGAACTGGTTCTAAAAGCCGGTCATCAGCTGGACGTGATCATGCTGCCAAAGGTCGAAGGTCCCTGGGACATCCATTTCGCCGATCAGTATGTTGCACAATTGGAGGCAAAGGCGGGTCTCACGCGGCCGATCCTGTTCCACGCCATTCTTGAAACGGCCCAGGGGATGGCACGCGTAGAAGAAATCGCACTGGCCAGTCCGCGCATGCAGGGTATCAGCCTGGGCCCGGCAGACCTGGCTGCGGACCGTAAGATGAAGACCACTCGCGTCGGGGGTGGCCATCCCTTCTACCGCGTAATCGACGATCCGAATGAAGATGGCAGCCCACGCGACTCAGCCCAGCAGGATCCTTGGCACTATACGATCGCCCGTATGGTTGATGCCTGCCGGATGGCAGGGATCAACGCCTTCTATGGTCCGTTTGGCGATATTGCCGATCTTGA
>NZ_DFME01000086.1:14757-19551 GCF_002375605.1 Hyphomonas sp. UBA3601
GATGGCAAGATGCAGGACGATGCGACCTGGAAACAGGCCAAGGTGATTTCCGACCTGGCAGACCTCGTCGCTTCGAAAGATCCCGAGCTAGCCGCCGCATACGCGACCTGATCCCTCTTCACGCCGAGCAATTGCGTGATAGGGTTTCCCTTCGAAGAGGGAGTATCAGTGATGCGGAAATCCATTACGGCCTTGCTGGGTCTGAGCTTGATAGGCCTGTCTGCTATCGCAGATGAAGTCTGGTCCACACCGATTGGTGACGTCGTCTACGAGGATGAGACCGATGACGGCTGGGCCGTCTGGTCTTATCCGGGCCTGACCGAGCGCGGCACCGTCTACATCAAGGATCTGGCAGGCGTCTATGAGGGCCGAACCGCCTATGCCGGCATATGGATTGAGGCGGAAAGTCCGGGGATCGAGCTCTGTGATGTTGCCGTCACCGATCCGGCAACGGGGGAATCCCACTATAATTGGGGCCGCGTGGACATCGTGTTCACGGAGCCAGACTTTCCTGGCGGCTGGGTCGCACTTCGCGGGAGCTGTTTCAATGATCCGGGCGATTACCTGATCGGAAAACCGGTCACCGCAATACAAGAATAATCGAGAGGAAATCCGATGGCTGAACACCTTATCGCCATGACGGGCCATAGCCCAAACCTGCAACGCTGGTTTGATTGGATGAATGGTGACCATTCACCTGCTGGTCTGTCTGTCCAACTCGCTGACAATGTGGTCTTCAAGAGTCCGGTTGTGCATACACCGCAGGAGGGCAAGCCAATCACGATGGCCTACTTGACCGCTGCCGGACAAACGCTGGGCGGCGACACGTTCCGCTACACACGCGTATTCGATTGCGGCGACAAGGCGGTCCTTGAGTTTGAATGCGAAATGGATGGCGTGCTAGTGAATGGAGTCGATATGATCGCCTGGAACCCTGACGGACAGATTGAAGACTTCAAAGTTATGGTTCGACCACTGAAGGGCATGCAAGCCGTACATGCGGCCATGGGGGCCATGCTGGAAAAGATGAAGCAAAAGGCCTGAGGCGGCAACTGTCATGACCCTGCCTGTCATCATCACCGATCGATTGGTACTCTGTCCCCACGAGACCCGTCACTTCGAGCCATCTGCAGCCATGTGGGGGTCTCCATCAGTGACCCAACATATAGGCGGAACTCCGCGATCACGTCAGGAAGCCTGGTTTACCATCTGCCGCAATCGCGGAATGTGGGACCTGCTGGGGTATAGCTCCTGGGCAATCGAGGATCGTGAGACAGGCGCATTCATCGGTGAAGGCGGATTCGCAGACTTTATGCGCGGCATGACGCCGGACTTGTCTGAATGGCCAGAAGCCGGCTGGGTCTTTGCGGAAGTCGCTTGGGGAAAGGGTTACGCCAGCGAAGCCGTTGGCGCGATGCATGATTGGCTCGATGAGAATCGCCCGGGGCAAAGCGTCTGCATCATTGATCCGGACAATGCCGGGTCCCAACGAGTCGCTGACAAATGCGGCTATGAGTTTTGGCAGCAGGCGGAATACAAGGACGCAATCGTCAATGTGTACCGTCGCAATCCTGCGCGTTAGCCGACCTTAAGGCGCGATGCCTCACTCTTGCTACTCCAGCCCCGAATGAAATCCATGAAGGCCTCATGTGGCAGACCTGCGCTGTACAGAAAGCCTTGGGCCATCGAGCAGCCGCGCCGACGCAAGAAGTCTGCCTGACGCTCAGTTTCAACACCTTCCGCAACCGTATTCAGCCCTAGCGTTTCGGCCATGGCCAAAATCATTTCAATGATCGCGGGAGCTTGCTCGTCCGATTCAAGCGCAGAGACGAACTGGCGGTCGATCTTGAAAACGTCAAACGGCAGCTGGGTCAGAATGGACAAGTTGGAATGCCCCGTTCCAAAATCATCAATCGCCAGTTTTGTCCCAAGGCTCCGTAGAGGGCGCATCACCCGCGCAACCTTTTCAGGTTCGGACACGGCCATGCTTTCCGTGATCTCAAGCTCCAAGCGGTTCGGTGGCAAGCCAGTACGCTTGAGGATCGCCAGAACGGTTTCTGTCAGATCACTGGACTGAAACTGGCGCGGTGACACGTTTACCGCGACCGTTGCGTTGAAGCCTTCCTGCATCCAGATGCGGGCGGATTCGCAAGCCGCTTCAAGAACCTGTTCCCCGATTTGGGTCACGAGTCCGGTTTCTTCTGCCAGCGGAATAAATGTGTTCGGAGATATGATCTTCCCGTTCGGTCGGACCCAACGAGCCAATGCCTCGGCACCGACGACTTGGCCGGTCTGAAAATCGATCTTGGGCTGGAAATGCGTCTTGAACTCACGATTGGCGACTGCGTCGCGCAGTTCAGCTTCCAGCATATACTTGCCACGCGCAACACGGTTCAGGCGTGGTGAGAAGTAACGGAAGCCGGATCCGGTGTCGGTACGAACCTGGCGCAGGGCAAGCTCTGCGTGACGAAACAATTTGTGCATCGTATCGGCGTCTTCGGGCGCGATGACGATACCGCCAGAAATGCCCAGCGTTACAGACTGTCCGGACACGATGAAAGGATCCGCAAAGGCGAGCCGAATAGCGCGTGCAATGTTCGAGACGTAGTCGCGGCTGACCGCGCTTGGAAGGTACAAGGCGAAACTGTCGGCCTGCATCGCGGCCAGCATGGAGTTGTTCAGCCCGGCGCGAACCGGACCCTCGAGCGAGTCGAGCGCATTCGTCATACGCTGTCCACACGCCTTCAGGACGGCTTCGCTCGCAAGCGCACCAAGTCGCTCGGAAGCCCGCGTGAAATTATCGAGATCAAGGACGATGAGCGCGGCGGGCGTTTCGTATTTTGCGCGGGGCAGGGTCTTGGTTATGTGTTCTTCCAGCGCAATCAGGTTTGGCATACTCGTGCGCGGATCTTCGTAGGCCGTGCGTCGAAGCGCATCATTGTCGCGCCGCAACTTGCCGACCGATCGGATGACAACCGACCGCAACCGGCGGAGCTCGACAAACGAAACATTGGACAAGCGCGCCGACGGATCAACCTGCGCCACTTCAAGATATCGTGTGAAATCAACCAGGACGTTCTGGAATTCCCGGGCAAAAAACCAGGCTGTAATGGCGGCCACGACCGATGAAGACAGCAGCAACAGCATGATCGCCCAGATCGGCAAAGACATGTCTGTCCATGCTTTACCTTCGATGAGCGCACCATAGGCCTGCTCAATCGTCCATACGCCGACAAAAATGATAATCGTTGCGACCGCTGCGCACCACGCGGCAAACCGGGGAATGGTCATCCGGCCCAGAAGTCTCGAGATGAAACTCTGTTTGTCCACGCTTAGATATTCCTCACCACTCGCCACCTATGTGTGCGGTAACTATGTTTTCCGGAATATGTTTAGGAATCAGTGAACAAAACGCGCTAGCTGTAAGACATTCAAACCACTATATGGGCCTAGATGACCAATAATCGTACCGCCACCGTTACCCGTACCACCAAGGAAACCGATATCTCGGTAACCGTTGATCTGGATGGCACTGGAAAGTCCGCCATCGAAACCGGGATCGGCTTTTTCGATCATATGCTGGAGAGCTTCTCCAAGCATTCGGCTATCGACCTGACTGTGCGGTGCAAGGGCGATCTTCATATCGACATGCACCACAGCGTTGAAGATACAGGGATTGTTATCGGACAGGCGATCATGAAGGCGCTTGGCGACTTTGCAGGAATCACGCGATTTGGCCACGCCTATGTGCCGATGGATGAGACGCTGTCCCGCGCCGCGCTGGACCTATGCAAGCGGCCTTACCTGATCTGGAAAGTGGATTTCAGTCGCGACAAGATCGGCGAAATGGACACCGAACTCTTCAAGGAGTTCTTTCATGCCCTGGCCGGAAATGGTGGCATGTGCCTGCACATAGAGAACCTCTATGGCGAGAACTGCCACCACATCGCCGAGTCCTGCTTCAAGGCCACCGCCCGGGCGCTTCGCGCGGCAATTGCGGTCGACCCGAAACTGGGCGGCAAGCCGGCGAGCACCAAGGGTAGCCTCTAAGGGGTCTTATTTCCGATAATCAAGCGGCGGCTCACGGTCACCGAGCAGCGACTTGTACTCGTAATCCGGACCCCGGGCCGCGTCGAATTCCTCGCGGGCTTCAACACGCAGGCCTTTATTGGTGAACAGCTCCACTGCCGCCAGCGTCAGCGTCTCCGCGGCGACCTGTGTGCCCTTATGACCAATCGACGTGCCACTGGCCGCAACTGCCTGCCAGGAATGCGCCGATGTGCCCGGCACCCAAGTCGCTGTGCGCAGGCCGACCGTCGGGACCGCGTAGGAGACATCGCCCACATCGGTGGAGCCGTACCCCATGGAGACTTCGAAATCCTGCACTTCAGCGGCTGAGGCGATATCGCGTGCCGGGTTGTCAAAGGTCGAGGCGATGGTCTCGGCAAATTCGCGCTCAGCTGGCGTGTAGTCCACCCCGCCAACCAGCCGGAGTTTCTCGTCCATCATGCGGGCCAGTTTCTCATTCACGAGCAGCGGATTGTTGCCGTGAATGATTTCCCATTCCACGTCAGTGCCCGTGCCCAGCGCGGCGCCCCGGGCCGCGTCTTCGAGGCGGGTCCAGATGGCTTCAACGCCCTTCGGTGAAGGGTGGCGGACATAGTAGAAGACTTCGGCAAAGTCCGGCACGACATTGGGGGCAGAGCCACCGGACGTGATGACATAGTGCATGCGCGCATCCTGGGGGATGTGCTCGTGCATCATGTTGGCCATCATGTTCATCGCCTCGACCCC
>NZ_DFME01000086.1:19853-20131 GCF_002375605.1 Hyphomonas sp. UBA3601
GACGTGTTGGCTGCCGCTGAGTTCCGGTCGCCAGGATGCCAGTGCATGGCAATGTCGACATCGTTGAAGAGGCCCGCGCGGACCATGTAGACCTTGCCAGAGCCCCCCTCTTCTGCGGGCGTCCCATAAACGCGGATGCGACCCGGCGTGCCGGTGTCTTCCAGCCAGTGGCGGATCGCGACCGCCGCAGAGACAGAGCCCGCGCCGAACAGGTTGTGGCCACAGGCGTGGCCTGCGCCCTTGCCGTCGACTTCTTCGCGATCCGGTGAGGCCGCCTG
>NZ_DFME01000086.1:20291-21299 GCF_002375605.1 Hyphomonas sp. UBA3601
CGCGATCCGGTGAGGCCGCCTGGTTGATACCCGGCAGGGCGTCCATTTCCGCGAGCAGGGCGATGACCGGGCCATCAGAGCCGTACTCGGCCATGAAGGCGGTGGGGATGCCAGCGACGCCGGGCGTGACCGTGAAGCCTTCATCCGCGAGCGTCTGCTGGAGCAGGGCGGAGGATTTCTCTTCCTGATACCCGACCTCGGCCCATTCCCAGAGCTTGCTCGACAATTCGCTGGTCAGCTCCGCCTGATTGCGCGCCTCTTCCAGCGCAGCAGACTCGGCTGCATCGGGCCAGGCGGGGGTGGCGGCGCAGGCCATGAGCAGGCAGGCGGACAGGGCGGGCAGGATGGATCGCATGGGCAGGCTCCGTGTGAGGTCGTTTCCTGTCGAGATTGCGGCACCTTGCCCCTGGGCGCAAGGGAGGCTTGCCCCTTCCCTCACGGGCGCGGCGAGGCTAAGAGCGCGGCCATGAGCCTTGTTGCCCTTATCGACTACGGATCCGGAAACCTGCACTCGGCCGGCCGCGCCCTGCGCGAAGCCGCGCGCCTGTCCGGCAGCGGGCATGAGATCCGCATCACGAACCGCGCCGAAGACATCCTCGCCGCCGAGCGGGTTGTGTTGCCGGGCGTGGGGCACTTTGCCGATTGCGCAGCGGGCCTGCGGGCGCAGGCGGGCGTGGTCAAGGCGCTGGAAGCCGCCTGCCTGAATGGCAACACCCCCTTCCTCGGCATCTGTGTGGGCATGCAGCTGCTGGCCGAGACCGGCCGTGAAGACGGCGCGACGCCGGGGCTCGAATGGATCGGCGGCGAGGTTTCCCGCATCCAGCCGGGCGAGGGCCTTCGTGTGCCGCATATGGGCTGGAACGGGCTCAGCTTTTCCGGCGCGCCGCACGCCGTCCTGGCGGGGCTCGGGGCTGAGCCGCATGTCTATTTCACCCATTCCTACGCGTTTACCGTGACAGACCCCGCCGATATTGCCGCCACGGCGAGCTATGGCGCGCAGGCGATCAC
>NZ_DFME01000062.1:0-1357 GCF_002375605.1 Hyphomonas sp. UBA3601
ATGAACAGGCCGCCAATGATCTTGCGCTTGCGTTCGGGGTCCGAGACGCCTTCCAGCTTGCCGAGGAACAGGTCCGATGCGTCCACATGGACAAGCGGGATATTGTAATGCTCGCGGAACAGGGTCACCACCTGCTCGCTCTCGCCCTGCCGCATCAATCCGTGGTCAACATACACACAGGTCAGCTGGTCACCGATGGCTTCATGGATCAGCACGGCCGCAACCGAGGAATCCACCCCGCCCGACAGGCCACAGATCACCCGGCCCTTGCCGACCTGCTCACGGATCTTCTCGATGGCTTCGGCCCGGTAGGCTGCCATTGTCCAGTCGCCCTTCAGGCCCGCGACGCCATGCGTGAAATTGCGCAGCAATTCACGCCCATGCACCGTGTGCACGACTTCCGGATGGAATTGCGTGCCGTAGAATTTGCGTTCCGGGTCTGAAATGATCGCATAGGGCGCGCCCGGCGATTTCGCGATTACGCCAAAGCCCGGCGCCATCTCGGCAACATGGTCGCCATGGCTCATCCAGACTTGTTCGCTGTCACCCGAATGGAACAGGTCTGACAGGATCGGGTCGTCCACGACCTTCTCGATGAAAGCCCGGCCGAATTCACGGCTCGTGCCGCTTTCTACCTTGCCGCCCAGTTGCTGCATCATGACCTGCTGGCCGTAACAGATGCCAAGCACCGGCACGCCGAGTTCAAAAATCGCATCATCGGCGCGCGGGCTGTCGTCCCATGTCACGCTGGAAGGTCCGCCCGACAGGATCACGGCCTGCGGATCATACTCGCCGAGAAACGCCGCATCGACCTTGTTGAAAGGATGGATTTCACAATAGACGCCGCTCTCGCGCAGGCGTCGTGCGATCAGTTGCGTCACCTGGCTGCCGAAATCGACGATGAGGGCGCGTTCGTGTCTCTGCTCAGTCATGGCGCCCGATAGCCGAGCTTGAGGGATTCGTCCACAGGCTACGGGCGGTTCCCGCGTCACTATTGACGCTGCGACCGAAACTGGACGACGATCAGGTCATGACTGACACGACTTCACTCAGCCAGTTGAAACAGGCTGCCCTCGACCGGGCCCGCGCCGGAGACTGGAACGGAGCCGCCGACACGCTGCACACCGTGCTGGCACAATCCCCGAACGATCTTGGCAGCCTGCTCTTGCTCGGCGATGTCAGCCATTCGGGCGGCAATATCCAGGCCGCCAGTGACGGGTATCGCGCCGCACTCGCCCTCGCCGGCCAGATGCCGAACCTTCCCGCTACGGTTCAGGCCGGCCTGCGGCGCGCCCAGACCCGGCTCGCCGATTATGCCTCGGACTATGCCGCCCGGCTGGACGGTCTGATCCCGCCT
>NZ_DFME01000062.1:1509-5137 GCF_002375605.1 Hyphomonas sp. UBA3601
CGCCGCTATTATTTCCCCGGCCTGCCCCAGATCCAGTTCTACGACACGGCTCAGTTCGACTGGGTGCAGGATATGGAAGACAGAACCCCTGACATACAGGCCGAACTCCGCACCGTCCTCGCCGAGGACCAGGCGAGCTTCCGTCCCTATATCGAGCGCGGCGCAGGCCATCTTGGCGGACAGGACCATCACCTGCTCGACAATACAGACTGGAGCGCCTTCTATCTCTGGAAAGACGGGCAGAAGATCGAAGCCAACTGCGCCCGTTGCCCGATCACCACGGCCGCGCTGGAACGCGTCCCGCTTGATTTTGCAGACGGCAAGTGCCCATCCGTCCTGTTTTCGGTTCTGAAGCCCGGCGCGCACATCCCGCCGCACAATGGCATGGTGAACACGCGGCTGATCTGCCACCTGCCGCTGATCGTGCCCGGCCCGGCCTGGCTACGCGTCGGCAGTGAGACGCATCACTGGCAAGAAGGGCGCATGGTCATCTTCGACGACACGATCGAGCATGAAGCAAAGAACGAAGCGGACGAGACCCGCATCGTGCTCCTGTTTGATGTCTGGCGGCCCGAACTGAGCGACCAGGAACGGCGCGAAGTCGCCACCTTGCTGGGGGCGATCGACAGTTTCAGCGAGAGCTGACCTAGGCCCGCCGCAAGACCGCAAAGAAGAATCCATCCGTGCCGGCCCGGCGCGGCGTCAGGCGCACGCTGCCGGTGGGGCCGCGATATTTGCGCACGAGCGCTGCGCCCTCTTCAGTCAGCAGACCGGAAGCAATGGCAGACTCTGCCGCGTCTTCCTCGGAAAACTCGGAATGCGCCGCCAGGAACTTCGCCACACGGTCTTCGTCTTCTTCCATCAGAAAGGAACAGGTCGCATAGAGCAGACGTCCGCCCGGCTTCACATAGGCACTCGCGGCGGCGAGGATTTCGTCCTGCTCGCCCATACGCTTTTCCAGCTGGCGTTCTTTCAGCCGCCACTTGGCGTCCGGACGCCGACGCCATGTGCCGGTCCCCGTGCAGGGCGCATCCACGAAAACGAGGTCCATCTGATCGGATAGGTCTTCCAGCTGAGTCGGCTCGCTCGGATGCACCAGTTGCACATTGTGTGCGCCGGAACGTTTGAGGCGCGGGATCAGCGCCGACAGACGCCGCCCGTCAATGTCATAGGCAAATATCTGGCCTTTGCCCTGCATCTGCGCGGCCATGGCCAGCGTCTTGCCGCCACCCCCTGCGCAATAATCCATGACTTGCTCGCCCGGCTGGGCATTCGCCGCTGCAGACGCGATCTGGCTGCCCGCATCCTGCACTTCGACCCAGCCCTTGGAATAGGCCGGAATGCTCTCCAGAGAGGCTTCGCGCTCGCTCGGGTCGCGGGCGGGAATATTGAACGCGTTGAGCAATAGCGGCGATGCTTCGGCTTTCGCGCTGCGCAGCGGCTGGGACGCTTTCTCTGCCTCCACTTTCAGCGTGTTGACGCGAAGGTCCACATCGGCGCGCACGGCCATTGCCTGTGCCTCGACAGCGGCTTCCTCGCCGAACACACGCGCCATCATGGGCGCCATCCATTCGGGATAGTCGCCTTGTACATGCGGCGGCGCGACCGGGTCCGGGGCCATGACGAGGCGCTCGCGCTCCTGCAGGGTCAGCTTGGCGGGCGCATGGTCTTCATCCATGGCCGAGTCGATTTCCTTGATATTCCAGCCCCAGGCATGTGCCAACGCGCCGAGGATCAGGCCGCGCGGACTGTCATCGCCCATCGCATGCGCAATCGAATTGCGCTTGCGCAGCGCGTCCAGCACGAGGCCGCTGACCCATGCCCGGTCTTTCGATCCGGCATAACGCGCGCGCTTGCCCCAGTCCCGCGCAGCCGATTTCACCGGCTGGTGCCGGGTCAGCACGTCGTTCAGCACGTCTATTGCCGCTGCGATGCGTCCGCCATTGCGCATGGGATTTGCCCCTCAAGTCTCTGCAAACCGCCCTGTTACCCCGCAAAATGGGCAAGGGAAACCGGCAATAGCTTAACCGGCGGCCTGAATCACATGCGCCGCCATGGCGCGGCCGCTCTCGACCGCATCACTCGCGAGCCGTCCGAGCGCCCAATCTCCGCCGGCGATCAGCCGTCCATCGGCACTCGCGGCAAAAGGCATCCCGAGCGGCGTGCGCACGCGTGCATACCGCCAGCGATGGGCGGCCAGGTAGTCAGGTTCGCCAGGCAAATCCACCTGCTCCCGGACGGCTTCCAGCAACCGCGCCGCCGCGTCATCCTTTTCCAGTTCCAGATTCTCTGCGCTCCAATCCGGGCTCGCATGCACTGTCCAGCGCTCGAGGCCCGTCTGGCCCGGCTTCGCCAGCATGGGGATCGCTTTTGCAAGCCCGCCGCCGAGCGTGAGAACCTCCTGCTCCAGCCCGGTCGGGTCTGCAAAGGCCATCAACAGCGTCCAGAGCGGCGACATGCCTGCCTTGGCGAACTGCGCTGATAGCGTGGCATCCGCCGCAGTGAGCGTCGCAGCCTGTATGGGCGGCGCCGTCACGATCACCCGGTCAAAGACACCCAGACCTACGCCCTGCTGGTCGCTCAGCCTCCAGGTGTTTTCCGCGCGGATCAGCGGCTGAACTTCCACTGATTTGCGAATATCCAGTCCGCCAGACATCGCACGGGCGAGCGCGCTCATGCCGGGCAGCCCCGACTGGCGCATCTCGACCGGTGCGCTGTGCCAAACCTCACCGCCGCCCGGCACGCTGGCTGGAACCCCAGGTGCACCATGGTCAATCGGCCCGAAATCCGTGCGACGCGTCGCCAGACGACCGCCCAGTCCGCGGCTCTTCTCGAATATGACCGGTGTCATACCCGTCTCCGCCAATGCCCGTCCGGCGGCGAGCCCGGCCAATCCTGCTCCGATGATTGCGATCCTGTCCGTCATGCCGATTCCCTGTATCAATTACAGTTCAAGCTAGGGCGCGGTCTGGCCAAGTCCCGTAAATAGTGGCTGGATAGCGTGGCTGGAGAGGTAAATTGATGCTCAAACTGGACCTGCCACCGCAGGTGACGACTGCAAGCCCGGCTGACTGGCGACAGATCGGCGACATCACGGCTGAAGCATTTTCCGAAGATCCCATCAATCGCTGGATATTCGGCACCGACGCCGCCATCCGGGCGACCTTCCGACAGCTGGCGCGAGACATGTATCTTCCTGAGGGTATCTGCCACCAGATTGGCGATGATGCCGCCACGATGTGGGCCCTCTCCGAAACGCGGCATGGGCTGACATCACTCCAGACCTTCCGGCTGGTCCTTTCACTTCTCAGCAAAGGATCAAAAGGGACTGTGAAACGGGCGCTGAAGGCCGGCGAGATCATGCAGCAATATCATCCGACCGAACGCCACCTCTACCTCTTCACAATCGGCACACGGAAGGCTGCGCGTGGCAAAGGCCTCGGCAAGACGATATTGCGCCCCATGCTGGACGCCGCCGACCGCGCGGGCCTGCCCTGCTATCTGGAAAACTCGACCCCCGCCAATTCCGGCTTCTATATGAGCCACGGCTTCGAGCGGATGAAACTGTTCGAGGTCGGAGAAGGCTCACCGCAGATGGAAGCTATGTGGCGGGACCCATTGGTTCAAT
>NZ_DFME01000062.1:5248-5414 GCF_002375605.1 Hyphomonas sp. UBA3601
TCATCCTGAGCGAAGTCGAAGGACGAGGCCCGACTCGCATCAAGCCCGCCCAATCGGCCTACCCCCGGCTCAGCGAATAATTCGGGCTTTCCCGCGTCATCTGCACGTCGTGGACGTGGCTTTCCTGCAGGCCCGCGCCGGTGATCTGGACGAATTCGGCCTTCTC
>NZ_DFME01000062.1:5696-5938 GCF_002375605.1 Hyphomonas sp. UBA3601
ATCTGGACGAATTCGGCCTTCTCGTGCAGCTCGTCGATCGTCTTGGCGCCGACATAGCCCATCGCCGCGCGCAGGCCGCCGACCATCTGGTGAATGATCGGACCGAGCGGGCCCTTGAACGGCACCTGGCCTTCAATGCCTTCCGGCACCAGCTTCTCCTGCGCGGCGTCCTTCTGGAAATAGCGGTCGGCCGAGCCGCGCGCCATTGCGCCGAGGCTGCCCATGCCGCGATAGGCCTTGTA
>NZ_DFME01000062.1:6214-6354 GCF_002375605.1 Hyphomonas sp. UBA3601
TCGCCCGAGAATTTGATGCCGCCATCGGCAATCACCGGCACGCCGCTCGCCTGCGCCGCATTCGCGCACGCTTCAATTGCAGTTAGTTGCGGCACGCCAACCCCGGCCACAATCCGCGTCGTACAGATCGAGCCCGGCCC
>NZ_DFME01000005.1:0-11779 GCF_002375605.1 Hyphomonas sp. UBA3601
GGCCCATTGCCCTGCTGCAAAAGTGCCCAGATGGCCCAGACCAGCGCATCCACCCGGTCAGGCGATCCGCGAAACCCTTCCGCGCCGAACTGGCACATCTGGTCTTCCAGCGTCGGCAACAGGCCGACATGCGCCACCCGCCCCTGCTCATACAGCGTCGCCACAGGCGCGGCCCGTGCGCGCTTGCCCAGCCGCGCATGCACCAGCCGCACCGGCACATCCGCCCCGGCGCTTTCCAGCACCTGCCGCACCATTTCGCCGCCCTGATTGGACTCGGCGATGATCTCCCGCGCGCCAACCTCGCGGCACACCGCAACCGCTCGCCTCGCCCAGTCGAGCGGCCTCAGGCCCGGCGCTGACGCATCGGCCAGCACATAGGCGACCCCGTCGCGCACGCCCGCCGCAATAATCCCGCAGGCATCCGCCGCAGGCCCGCTCGTTGCGGGCGGGTCCACAGCCACGATCACATCTTCCAGCATGGGCGGCGCGCTCACCCGCGCCGCATCAATCATCTGCCTACGGAACAATGCGCCTTCGGCATCTTCCAGCAATTCGCCATGAATTTCCTGCCGGGCCAGCGCGCTGCCCCCATAGGCCGCCTGCATCGCCGCCACGAACCCATCTGACAGATTCTCCGCATTCTCGGCCATGCTGGCCTGACGCACCAATGTCCCCGGCCCGGTGAGCAGACCCTTGAAGAAATCCGTCGGTCGCGGCGTGGTCGTCGCCATCACGCGCGGGTCCGCGCCCAGCCTCAGCCCCATCTGCAACGTGTCCCACACGGCCTGCCCCCGCATCCATGCGGCGATCTCGTCACACCAGGCCACATCAAATTGCGGCCCGCGCAAACTGTCCGGATCTTCGGCAGAGAACACATGCGCTTCCGCCCCATTGTCAAAGCTCAGGATCCGCCGGCTGGGCGAGTAGTGTGGGCGGCGGCACTTCAGCGGCTCGATCCATTTCAGCCCGCTCGGCCCATCGATCATCACTTCGCGCACATCGTGCAGGGCGGGTCCCACCAGCGCCGCCCGGTGACACCGCCCGTGAATCATCGACCAACGGAGCCATTCGGCCCCCGCCCGCGTCTTCCCAGCGCCGCGTCCGCCCATGAACACGAAGCTCCGCCATCCGCCCGGCGGCGGCACCTGTATATCGCGGGCGTGCAGAATCCACGGATTCTGGCTGACCAGGCTGCACTCCCATTCCGCCAGCGTGCTCCAGTCGTTGCTCTGCGCCGCCTGACGCGCCCTTTGTTTGAAATCCGGCAGCAAGGGCGTCCAGCCGGCATTGCTCAGCGGCTGGAGAGAGTTCGTCTTCGGCGTCTTCGCCCGTTTCGTCTTCGTTGGCACGTCCGGCAATCCGCACATCCTCATCCCCTTCCCAAGTCGCCACCGCCATTTCCATCCGCCGGATTTCCGCCGCCAGCCGCATGATCAGGCCACTCAGCGCGCGCAACTCCTCCGGCGTCACATCCGCCGCCATCATGCGGTCCACTGCCATGTCGTGCGCTTCGCTCAGCGACAGGCGCTGGCGCTCCAGCGGTCTCTCCGGAGCGTCGAGCCCATTGTCCCGGATCACACGCCAGACTGTGCTGGCGCCCCGGCCAACCTGCGCCGCGATCTCCGCCATGCTCCGCCCCAACAGGCGCTGGAGCCGGACCTGCCGGATCAGGCGTTGACGATGGGGCTGTCGGATCATTCGGGCCTCCTGCGGTGAGAGGGGCAATGTCGCATGGGTGCGGACCCCGTCGAATTCAGGCTCCGAAAACCCTCAAGCTTTCGGGATGATTCGCCTGCTCAACCTCAGAGCGACGCCAATAAGTGTTGCGGGAAAAGCACGAATTTTTCCCCGCATGGCAGGCACTTGCCCCATTTTCCTAAGAATTCCGGGGGCGTCATAAAAACATTACGCATCTGTCATCCAGCCGTAACTCTGGCGTGGGACGGGGCCGCAGTTTTCGAAGCGTAGACTTCTTAATACGGATTCCCAGAGCAAGGACGACCTCCCATGACCTTTACTTCCCGCAAGCTCCTCCTGATCGGAGCTGCCACTGCTGTGATGGCGCAGGCTGCTGCCGCCGACATCCTGAAAGGGACCGTGACCGATGCGTCCGGCGAAGCTGCGCTGCAGGGCGCGATTGTCACGATCGAGGAACTGGGCCGTACCGCCTCGTCCGACCGGTTCGGCAAGTATCGCTTCACCAGCGTCCCGGCCGGCGACTACACGGTCAGCGTCTCCTATGTCGGCGCGGACATGGTCACCGACACAGTGTCGATCTCTGGCGACACCGATTTCAGCATCCAGCTTGGCGGCGATGTGCGCTATCTCGACAACATTCTCGTTGTCGGCTCGGCCGCGGCCCAGGCCGGTGCGATCAACCAGCAGCGCGCCTCCGATGCCATCATCAGCGTCATCGACTCCGACGGCCTCGGCAACTTCCCCGACACGACCGTGGCGGACTCGCTCGCCCGCGTGGCTGGCCTGTCCATCGAGAATGACCAGGGCGAAGGCCGCTATGTCTCGATCCGCGGCATCAACTCTGACCTGATCTCAGCCACCATCAACGGCGTGCGCACGCCGTCTCCGGAAGATCGCCGCGGCGTCTTGCTGGATGGTGTGCCATCTGACCTTCTGGACGGTATCGAAGTCCAGAAATCCCTGACCCCGGATGTCGATGCCGACACAATCGGCGGCGTCATCAACCTCAAGACCATCTCCGCCTTTGACCGCGACGGCCAGTTCATCCGCGCCAAGGTCGAAGGCTCCTACAATGAGCTGACCGAAGACGTCTCCCCGAAAGCCACGCTGACCTATTCCAACGTGTTTGGCGACAAGCTCGGCGTTGCGGCCTCCATCAACTATCAGAGCCTCGGCATTCAGGCCCATAACAACGAAACCGGCGGCTGGGGCTTCGACGACGACCTGAACGCTTTCATTCCGAACGATGATTATGAAATGCGCTGGTACGACCTGACGCGCGAGCGCGTCGGCCTCGTCTTCAATGTCGACTACCGCATGACCGAGAACACTGAGCTCTACCTGCGCACATTGGTCAACGAATACACGGACGACGAAGTCCGCAACAAGTTCGAGTTCCGCGACCTCGCCGAAGAAGGTGTTAGCGTTGACGGCAACCTCTACAACTTCAACTTCGCCGAAGCAGACGTCGAAGTCCGCCAGCGCGAAGAGACCCGCAAGATCCAGACCTATGCGCTGGGCGGCAAGACTTTCGCCGGCAACTGGACCGTCGATTACGAAGTGTCCTACGCCTATGCCGAAGAAGACGATTCCAACAATCACGACGTAGCCTTCCGCTCCGACGACATGGAAGGCGATGGCATCGTCGTGTGGGACAACTCCGACCCGCAGAAACCGAAGCTCTCCGGCACGGGCATCGATTTCCTGTATGACCCGGCCAGTTATGAAATGGACGCCTACGAGCAGGAGTTCACGGTCAACGAAGACACTGAATGGGCCTACAAGCTCGACCTGACCAATGACACCGTCCTCGGCAATACGCCCGTGACCTGGAAAATGGGTGTGAAGGTCCGCGACCGCGAAAAGGTCCGTGACGAGAACCTCTTCATCTGGGAACGCGACGATGTCGCCCTGACCGATTACATCAATGCCAACAGCCAGATTTCCGGCTGGCGCATGAACAACCCGATGTTCGAATGGCCGAGCGCCGGCCTGACCCGGGCCCTGCGCGGAACCTTCACCGCCGATGAGCTGGACGAAGACGGTACGAATTTCGACAGCCTCGCCGGTGACTACACAATCGACGAGATGATCATCGCCGGCTACGGCATGGGCACCTTCCAGATCAACGACCTGACCGTCGTTGCCGGGGCGCGTATCGAAGCCACCGACGTATCAACCACGGGCAATGTCTTCTATGAAGGTGGCGATCCAGACCAGGTCGGCACACGCCAGTTCGACGATGAATATGTCCACGTCCTGCCGAGCCTGAACCTGAAATATGCCTTCTCCGAAAATGTCGTCGGCCGCGCAGCCTATTACGCTTCGCTGGTCCGCCCGGCCTTCGGTGAGATGCGCCCGACAGCTGCCTTGAATGATGACCGCGACGAAGTCGAAATGGGTAACCCCAATCTCGACCCGTACGAGGCCAACAATTTTGACCTGTCGATCGAATACTACCCGACCAAGCTGTCGGTCCTGTCGGCTGGCTTGTTCTACAAGGACATCCGCAACCCGATCTTCGGCGCCACCTATGACATTGACCAGCTGCCAGGCTCCATCGATCTGGGCTTCCTTGGCGATGCCGGTGCGGACATCGAAGAAGTCGCCACCTACATCAATGGCGAGACCGCCACGGTGCAGGGCCTCGAACTCAACTATGTCCAGCAGCTCGACTTCCTGGGCGGCTTCTGGGAAGGCTTCCTCGCCTCCGCCAATGTCACCATCGTTGAATCCGAAGCGTCCGTCCCGGACGAAGAGGATGTGGCCCAGACCCGCGACGTGCCGCTGCTCAAGCAGAACGACCTCATCTGGAACGCCTCCATCGGCTACGACAAGGGCCCGTGGGATCTGCGCATCTCGGCCAATTTCCGCGATGACTATCTCGACGAGCTGTTCGGCGCCGATCTGGACCGCTACACCAGCGATCACCTCAGCGTCGAAGCGTCAGCCAAATACGACGTCAACGACAACCTCCAGATCTATGTCGAAGGCAAGAACCTCACCGACGAGCCGGAATACTATTATCACGGCGCAGAAAGCCGTTTGTCTCAGTATGACGAATATGGTGCCCGCTATGTCATCGGTGCCCGCCTGACCTACTAGGCTGGGTTGACGAGACTTACCGAAAGCCGGGCGGGGAGCGATCCTCGCCCGGTTTTGTTTGAACGCATGGCACTCAGCCAAAAACCTGTGCATCTGCAATCGTTTGGGTACATTTTCCTTGCGTTAGGGGGTGCACCCGGTGTTTTTCCTGCTAGAAGGATACAATTAGCGGGAGAATTTTTCATGAAAGCACCAATTCTGGCTCTGGCCGCCCTGATCGCGGTATCCGGCTGCGCCCTCAAAAAGAAAGAGGGCTACTCGGTCGCCGATGCGTCCAATGACGAGAACATGATCTGTGAGCGCGTAGCGATCCCGGGCAAAGTCTATCCTGGCAAGATCTGCATGACTGCAGAACAGTGGGCCCGTCATGAGGCTCAAGGTGAGAAAATGGCTGGTGAAGCCCAGCGCGGTGCATTGCGGACCCCGGCGCCAGGTCAAGGCACCTGAGCCAAGTTCGACAAGATCACTATCCGGGAAAAGCAGGCCAATTGGCCTGCTTTTTTCATGTCCGACAGACGCGCATCATGGCACATTTGTGAAAACTCGCCCGCGCGTCTTGATCTTGCGCCGGACGCAGGGAATACCGACCCGAACCCTGTTTGTCCCAGCCCCTGAGGAGTGTTCATGAAACGCTATATTCCCCTCGCCGCCCTGCTTCTGTCTGCCTGCGCCACAGAGCCTGCCCAGCAGATTTACGCCATCGACACTGCGCCCATCCCGGCATCTATCGAAACGGCGCCCATGACAGGCACAGGCGACAAGGCGGACGATCCGGCTGTCTGGGTGAATGTCGCAAACCCGGCTGACAGCCTGGTGCTCGGCACCAACAAGGATGAAGGCCTCCACGTCTACAATCTCGCAGGCGAAGAGCTTCAATTCCTTGATGTCGGCCGCGTCAACAATGTCGACCTGCGCGGCGATGTCGCTGTCGCCTCGAATGACGAAACCAATTCCATCAGCTGGTTTGCCATCGACCCGGTCACCGCCACGGTCAGCCATGTTGGCGACACGCCAACACAGAAAGACGAACCCTATGGCATCTGTGCTGGTCAGGTCGGCACCACCTATTACGCAATGCCCACTTATAAGGACGGCATGGCCCAGGTCTGGTCTGTCCAGACCGACAAGATGAGTGAAGGTCCGGAGCTGGTCGCTGAAATCCAGGTTGGCCAGTTCGGCCAGCTTCAACTGGAAGGCTGTGTATTTGACGAAGCCAATGGTCAGGTCTTTCTCGGTGAGGAAGAGCACGGCATCTGGAAACTCGACCTGAATGACTGGTCTGCCGCCCCGGTCAGCGTCGACACGATCGCCGCACAGAATGGCCTGGTCGCCGATGTTGAAGGCATGGACATCTGGGCCGGTGCAGATGGCGCGGGTTACCTTGTTGCGTCGTCCCAGGCCGCAGACCGGTTTGTCGTCTATGACCTGAAAGCCCCTCATGCGCCGCGCGGCGTCTTCACCGTAACGGCCAATGCCGACGGCTCCATCGACGCTGTAACGCATACGGATGGTCTGGATGTCAGCTCTGCGGCGCTGCCGGGCTTCCCGAAAGGCATTCTCGTCGTTCAGGATGATGGCAATCCGGCCTCCGGCGTCGACCAGAACTTCAAGCTGGTCGACTGGTCCCTGATCGAATCCGCCCTCGGCCTCGACTAAGTCTGAGCGTTACCCCAGAGTCACGAAAGCCCGCCCTCCGGCGCATTGGAGAGCGGGCTTTTTCGTTTGCGATGCACAGGGCCTGTCAGGCAGCCCTGGCAGCGAGGATGGCCTCTTCCACGTCGCGCAACCTGTCCTTGCCGAACCACATCCTCTCCTTCACGAAGAAGGTGGGTGAGCCGAAATTGCCGCGCTCGACGGAGGCCGTGGTGTTGTCCACCAATTCCTGCTTGATCCCGGAATCCTGCGCCGTGGCCATCAAGGCGTCTGCGGGCAAATCCGCTGCGGCCAGAACCCGTCCGATCGTTTCAGGATCATCCATCTTTTGCGCGCCCTGCCACATCGCAGCGTAGATCGCGTTCACATAGGGCTTGAACACGTCCAGATGCTGCGCCGCCACGGCGCCGCGCATGATCGCCAGCGTGTTGACCGGAAAATGCGGGTTCATCGCGAAGGCCTGGGTCAGGCCATGCCGCTCGATGAACCGCATCATTTCGAGCCGCTCATATTCCGGTTTGTTTCGAATACCCGCAAACGCCATCACCGGGGACTGATTGCCTGTCGCCTTGAACACACCGCCCAGCAGAACCGGCACATAGGTGAAGCTCACTCCGGTGCGCGCCTCCACGTCCGGAATCACCTTGTGGCTGAGATAAGCATTCGGGCTGCCGAAATCGAAATGGAATTCAACGCTCACATCACGCATCACCATGTCTCCCCATAGGGACGGATTTCCTGTTCGAAGGTCCAGGCTGTTTCCGGTTGCTGGAACAATTGCCAATAGGCATCCGCGATGGCTTCGGGTGGCATCAGGCCCGGCGGGTTGTCTGGCCCACCTGCCTGCCTGATCCGTTCGCGCACCCATTCGGTATCGACGCCAGCGTCAATGATGAGATGGGCCACGTGGATATGCCGGGGCCAAAGTTCGCGCGCCATGGATTCGGCAACGGCGCGCAATCCGAACTTGGCCGCGGCAAAGGCGGCGTAGCCATTCCCCCCGCGTCGCCCTGCGGTTGCACCGGTAAAGAAGATCTTGCCCTCCCCATGCTCAAGCATCAGCCGCGCAGATTCGCGCCCCGTCACGAAGCCGGCGAAGCAGGCCATCTCCCAGACCTTGCGGAACACGCGATCCGTCGTCTCAAGTATGGGAAAATTCACATTGGCCCCCACATTGAAAATGGTAAGGGCGAGCGGTGCCAACGCGTCCGCTTCGGCAAGGAAAGCGGTGACATCTTCTGGTTCGCGCGCATCCAGAGATCGGGCTGAGATCCTGCCACCGGCCGCCTCTATCTCGGCGACCAGAGGCTCAAGCTTGTCGCCATTGCGCCGGCCTGCCACGACCAAATACCCCTCAGACGCGAATTTTTTCGCAATGGCCGAGCCAATATAGTCGCCTGCCCCCACAATCGCGACGCTTTTGTCCAAATGCGCCATGTCGCGCCTCCTTCTTGACCTCTGGTCTTCTCATTCAAGTTATGTGTATATGCACACTTAATGGCGTCGCGGTAAATCCCCCAATCGTCGACGACCTAGAAAATCAGTGCAGGACACGCGTCATGCTGACGGACAAGACAGACAAGATCCCGCTGTTGGAAGACCTCCGCCACAGCCCTCACGTGTGCATGGCTGAGGCGGCACGCGCCGCAAATCGCGCGCTTGCCCGTCATTACGGTGCCTATCTGGACGGAGCCGGCATCGCTCCCGGACAGGCCTCTCTTTTGATGCAGCTCTACTATCTGCAAGATACCTCCGTCGCCGATTTCGCAGCGCGCATGCGCACCGAGCGCACAACCATGGTCAGAAACATCGCGGCGCTTGAACGTACAGGCCAGGTCGAAACCTTCACGCCAGAGGGCCTGCGCGCGCGCCATGTCCGCCTGACCGATCAGGGACGTGCCTTGCTGACCGACATCGTCACCCGATGGAATGATGCCCAAACGGCGCTCAAGGCAAAGCTTGGGGCAGCGCAATGGGACGCTCTCATCAGCGCGCTGAACATGCTTGGAAACATAGATACTCACAATACAAACGATTGAAGCAGAGTTCAGACAATGCACTAGACATGCACTGGCCGCTCGATTTTGGTCCCATGAGGAAGGTCTGAAAAAATCGGTCGATTTCGCTGTGGACGCCAACACGCTCTACCCCATCTATCTTCTGTCACAGAATGGCGGAGAGCTGCGTCACGAGTTCACGCCCACGGGAATCGCCTATGACTTGCGCATCGATGGCAAGCTGGTGGCGCCTGCGCCGAGCGCAGAGACCGCACTGGTCAAGGGTGCTGCCAGCTCGCAACACCGGCGGGGCATACTGATCCGCCCCGACACCACTCACGCCCCCGCTGGCAAGTACACAGACCGCCTGACACTGGTGATCGTCGGGGATTAGGGCGGCTTCGGTGCCTACCCTACAGCCCCAACTCGCTGAGGCCGGGATAATCGTCAGGACGACGGCCCATCAGCCAGCGGAACTTTCTTTCACCTGCCGAGATAGGAAGGTTGTTGATGCTGGCATGCCGTCGTTGCATCAAGCCAGACTCGCTGAACTCCCAATTCTCGTTGCCATATGCCCGGTACCATTGACCGGTGCGATCGTGAAATTCGTACGCATATCGCACAGCAATCCGGTTGTCAGAAAAGGCGAACAACTCCTTGATCAATCGATACTGGATCTCTCGCCGCCACTTGGCAGTCAGGAAACTGACGATTTCGGCGCGACCATTGATGAAGAGGTCGCGGTTTCGCCAGATACTATCCTCGGTATAGGCCAGCGACACTTTCTCGGGATCCTGCCCGTTCCACGCATCTTCGGCGAGGCGAACTTTCTCGATAGCCGTTTGCACTGTGAAAGGAGGTAAAGGGGGGCGCATATGGGGCTCCTGCAATATCTGAAGGGAAGAATGCGGCCGGACGCACCGCCCGGCCGCCAATGAAAGGATCAGAGATCACCAACAGCCTTGTGCTGGATGGATGGCCAGGTCTTTTCAGCGCGTTTGAGAATCTTCACCTTATCTTTCTTGTATTTTTCAAAGACGTCTGCGTTCACGAACAGGTAGAGCTTGCCATCGACAATGTCTGCATAGTGAGGATCACCGTCGAACTTCTTGCCAAGGGCGACAGCATAAGCGCAGAAGCCACCATATTGCGGGGCAAAGCGCACCGGATCAGTCTTGAATTTGCGAGCCGATTCCGCAGACGCGAAATAGTAGGCCACGCCATCTTCAACAACCGTATGCGCGGCGTCGCCTTCGGCGACTGCGTTATAGGTGGTCAGGGCGACTGCGTCGACGCCGTGCAGGCCCAGGGGAACGCCCGCTGTCGTTACGCCGTTCGACACATTGTATTCGTCTTCTGCAAAAGCGGGCATTGAGGCCGACATCGCAATCGCGATGGCCATACCGGTGAGATAAAGTTTCTTGGTCATGTCAGATATCCTTGAGGGGTGAATGCCAGTCATCTGGCGGAACAGGCCGATCGTTCAGGGGCTGCGCGCAGGAGTACGCATTTTCGGGCGGCGGGAGGCCTGCAAATATCCGCCGACGAAACAAGAGGGCGCCCAGCTGATGGGTGTGGGTGGGTGAGTTCAACTGGGCGCCAAGGGAGCCATCCGGGGAGAGGGCGCAGGAAAGATGGCTCCGAAGCTTATTTCTTGTAGGCGGATCTGATCGCCTTCACCGTGTTGGCGGTGTTATCAACGGCACTGGCAATCATTCGAAAATTGGTGAGGGATGCGTCATAGCCGTTGTAGTGCTCTGTGATGGCTCCGGCCGTTGCATCAGTCACAACCATGACCTCGAAACCTGATTCGATCAGGCTGCGCATGTGGGACTCCGTACACAGATTTGATGACATTCCTGCAAGAATGACCTTGTTGATGCCGGCTTTACGCAGCTGGAGCGCAAGGTCATTGCTATCCGGGCCATAGACTTTGTGCGGGCTGGTCACCACCGTCTCGCCATTCTCGATATAGGGCTTGTACTGGTCCAGCCAGTCAGCACCAGACCCTTCGAATCCTTCAAGGTTCAAGGCGGATGGACGGTCGAACATGCCGTCGTTGCATCAAGGTCTCGAGCGTGCCCTCGAAGAGCCACTCATGATCGTGCTCATAATAGTAATGCGGAGAGACGAATACGGGCATGCCGGTTTGCTCGGCAACCGCGAACAGATCGCCGATATTTTCGACGGTGCCGTTCTCTGTGATGCTTTGCCCGACCACGCCCCAAGTGACGCCGTCAGGAGACAGGAAATCATTTTGCGGATCGGTGACAACGATGGCTGTACCATCCGTGGTCACCACAAATCCTGGCATGGGCAAGCCATCATTGACCGGCGGCATCTTGGCCGACGCCGGGCGGGCGCCTTGGCTCTCAGCTTCGGCTGCAACGCCGATCAGGGCAATGACAGCCGTAGCCGTCGCGATGAACTTGAGAAGCGCTTGTGGCGTACTGGGTGAATTCAACATTGGTCTTTTTTCCTCGCGGCTGTTGGGTCTGGTGGTCCAGTTTGCCAGCCCGGCGGGGAGATACTCCCGGTCTGGAGCGTCACCCTGAGCTGATCTGTACTCATCGTATGAGGGGCGACGATGAGCGTATTGACCGGTCGCGACATCCTGTTGACTGGACGCGACAATCCCTTTGGCGCAATGTGAAAGCGTGAGGTGCGATGGGGATCGCGCCCTTGGCGGGAAGGCCAAAGCGGGGAGCGCGCGGGAGATGGCAACAGTTTCAACCGTCTTCGTATTGAGGATCATTGAGCGGCTCAGCGACCGGGTGGATCGGGACATGTTGTGCCGTGTGGCCGGACTCGACCCGTCGCCATCGGCCGGCCCGCCGCCCGCCATGATCCACGCCGCCAATTATTACAGCTTGCTGGAAACCATCGCCGAGACCGAGACACCGGATATCCGCTTCCTGCTCGGCGTCAGCATGTCGGCCACCTGCTCCGATTTCGGCGCTGTGGGCCTGGCCTGGAAATCGGCACCGACGCTGCGCCAGTCCTTCCTGCGGATGGACCGCCATGCGCGCGCCTACAATACGGCCTCGACGTTCAAACTGTATGACAAGGGCGACACATTCTGGTGGACGCACCGGCGGCCGGACACGCCGCGCCTCGGCCTGGACCTGTCGAGCGAGGGCGCGCTGGCCACCTATGTCACGCTGTGCCGGGAGGCGACCGGCCCGAATTCGAAACCGGGCGCGGTACAGTTCTGCCACCCGGAACCGGCCGGCTCGCGGGAGCTACTGGAGGCACACTTTCGCTGTCCGATCACTTTCGGGGCAGACATTGACGCACTGATCATCCCGGCCGAGCGGCTCGACAAG
>NZ_DFME01000005.1:11956-12311 GCF_002375605.1 Hyphomonas sp. UBA3601
AGCCGAACCTGGTCGGCGACGAAAGCATCTGGAAATTCCTGAGCGCCCAGGCCGAGGGAATGCTGCCGGCCGAGTCCGGGGATCGCCAGCTGGACCGGCAGGTCGTGCTGCAGATTGCCGATGTGCTGACCGATGGCATTCCGTCGCTGGCGCAAGTTGCCTCGGATCTCGGCATGAGTGCCCGGACGCTGCAGCGCCGGCTGTCGGACCAGGGGCTGACCTTCCAGGCCCTGGTGGACCAGGCGCGGCGCGAGACGGCCGAGCGCTTTCTCGCCGACACGCGCTATTCCATTGCGGAAGTGGCTTTCCTGACAGGGCTTTCCGAACAGAGCGCCTTCACCCGCGCCTTCAAGCG
>NZ_DFME01000069.1:0-4829 GCF_002375605.1 Hyphomonas sp. UBA3601
CGCCTGAAGATCAATATCGTCTATATGGTGCCGACTATGATGCGCCGCATCTGGGCGCTGCCTGAAGATGTACGGACAGGTTACGATCTGTCGAGCTTGCAGACGCTCTGGCATCTGGCCGCACCCTGCCCGGCCTGGCTGAAGGAATGCTTCATTGAGTGGCTCGGCGCGGAAGTGATCTGGGAGCTTTATGCCGGCACCGAAGGGCAGGGAACGACCATGATCCGCGGGGATGAATGGCTGACGCACAAAGGCTCTGTAGGCCGGCCTGTTGAGGCATGCGAAATCAAGATTGTCGGGGAGGCGGGCGAGACGCTTCCATCCGGCGAGGTCGGGGAAGTCTTCCTCAGGCCCCTGACGGGCCAGGGCACGACATATCGCTACATCGGCGCGGAAGCCAAATCCATCGAAGGCGGCTGGGAAAGTCTAGGCGATCTCGGGTGGATGGATGAAGAGGGATATCTCTACCTGACGGACAGGCTTTCCGACATGATCCTGTCTGGCGGCGCGAACATCTACCCCGCCGAAGTGGAAGCGGCGATTGATGCGTTTCCCGGAGTGCGGTCGTCTGCCGTGATCGGCTTGCCGGATGATGATATGGGCGCCCGGCTGCATGCGATCATCGATCGACCCGAAGGCTCAGTAGACGCCGAAGAGATGAATGCTCATCTCGCCGATCACCTGGTGCGCTACAAGATTCCAAAGAGTTTCGAGTTTGTGCCTGAACCCGTACGCGATGATGCGGGAAAAGTGAGAAGAAAGGCGCTGAGGGAAGCGCGGCTGCAATTGAGCGCCACCTAGTTTTCGCCTGTCGCTTGACTTCCCTAGCGGAGCCATAGCTCCCCTGTGGGAAACACAGGAGGAGACCACCATGAAAGTTGCTGCCGTCAAGAAGCCCGGCGGGCCGGGAAACCTGATCATAGAAGACCGCGCGGACCCCAAACCGGCCGTTGGGGAAATACTCGTTCGTATTCATGCGAGCAGCCTGAACTATCACGACTTCGTGGTGGTCATGGGCGGCATCCCTACAGATGACGGACGAATTCCCATGTCGGATGGAGCGGGTGAGGTCGTCGCAGTTGGCGAGGGTGTCACCAAATTCAAGCCTGGCGACAAGGTTGTGTCACTGTTCTTCCCCAACTGGCAGGCCGGCGAAATCGAAGCGGCTGGGTTCGCCAGTGTTCCGGGAGATGGCGCTGATGGCTTCGGCGCGGAACTCGTTGCCGCGCCAGAGACATCCTTCACGCGCATGCCTGAGGGATACTCTTATCAAGAGGCGGCAACGCTTCCCTGCGCGGCCTTGACGGCATGGCGCGCCCTGATGGTTGAGGCCAAGGTCAAGCCGGGTGACTGGGTGCTGACCCAAGGCACGGGCGGCGTATCCATTTTCGCCCTCCAATTTGCCAAGGCGGCTGGGTGCCGCGTGATCTCCACATCATCCTCTGATGAAAAGCTTCAGCGCGTGAAAGAACTGGGCGCAGATCATGTGATCAATTACAAGGACACGCCTGACTGGGGAAAGGCAGCCAAAGCCCTGACCGGAGGGCGAGGCGTGGACGAGGTTGTCGAGATTGGCGGGCCAGGCACATTGGCCCAGTCCATTACAGCGTCGCGTCCAGGGGGCCATATTTCCCTTATCGGTGTGCTGACGGGTGTGTCCGGGGAAGTCCCGACAGCGGCTCTGTTCTCACTGAACATTACGCTGTCGGGGATAACGGTCGGATCCCGCCGGCATCAGGAAGACATGATTGCCGCCATCGAGGCCAACGGCATCAAGCCCGTGCTGGACAAGGATTTCCCACTTTCCGAAATTGCTGCCGCCTTTGCCCATCAGGCCAGCCAGCAGCATTTCGGCAAGATTACATTGAGCCTCTAGGTGGCGATGTATTGCGCCCCGTTCACCGTCATGGTGGCGCCGGTGATGAAGGCAGCTTCGTCGCTGGCGAGATAGGCGCACATTGAGGCGATCTCTTCGGCCTTGCCAAGGCGGCCGACAGGGATCGTCGCAATGATTCCCTCAAGGACTTTTTCCGGAACAGCCTGCACCATCTCGGTGTCGATATAGCCTGGGCAGACCGTGTTGACGGTGATGCCTTTCTTTGCGCCTTCCTGGGCCAGTGCCTTGCTGAGGCCGATCAGGCCGGCCTTTGCGGCGGAATAGTTCGCCTGACCAAACTGGCCTTTCTGTCCATTGATGGAAGAGATGTTGATGACCCGGCCCCAGCCGCGCTCACGCATGCCCTCCCAGACCTGACGCGTTACATTGAACGCTGATGTCAGATCGATATCGATCACTTGCTGCCATTGCTCGCGCGTCATCTTGTGGAACGGTGCGTCGCGGGTAACACCGGCATTGTTGACCACGACGTCAACAGGACCGAGCTCTTTTTCGATCTGCGCCAGACCTTCCGTAACGGCATCATAATCTGCAACGTCGAACTTGTAGCAATTGATCCCGAGCTCTTTGGCGCATTCGTCGGCGGCCTGCTGGTTGCCGGCGAAATTGGCCGCAACCTTATAGCCCTTGTTTTTTAGTGTTTCACTGATTGCCCGCCCAATACCGCGCGTGCCTCCTGTGACCAGAGCAACTCTAGTCATAACGTGTTTCCTCCCGTTTTGTTTGACGGCAATCAGCTAGCCATTCTGTTGCATCGATAGCAATAGCACATTGGTCGCAGGGCAAATTTGTGTCAGACTTGTTGCATAGCACAATAATTGCTTCGCAAGTCGGAGAAGCAGAGGGCAGGACATGGCCAAGGGAAATGGATCAGACGATCTGATCATTATCAAGAAGTATGCAAACCGTCGTCTCTACGACACGTCGACATCGTCCTACGTGACGCTTGACCACCTTTCTGAACTCGTCCGGGAAGGGCGTGACTTTGAGGTGCGGGATGCAAAATCTGGGGCTGACCTGACCCGTCAGGTTCTGACGCAGATTATTTTCGAGAACGAAACAAAGGGCGAAGGCGCGCTGCCACTGAACTTCTTGCGCCAGTTGATCGGCTTTTATGGCGGCGGGGCCCAGACTTTCCTGCCCTCGTATCTGGAAATGTCCATGAACAGTTTTGCCGAAGCCCAGAAGGAGTGGCGCAAGGCTGCCAACCCCATGAGCATGTTCGAGCAACAGGCCAAGCGCAACATGTCGATGTTCGAAGAGGCGATGAAACTCTTCATGCCGACGCTGAAGAATGCGCAGTCCCGGAATGGCACACCTTCCATGAATCCGATGATGGAATACCAGGCGGAGGCGCTTTCCAACATGCAGGCCCAGATGGCCGCGATTCAGAAACAATTGTCAGACCTTTACGGAAAAGACTGACTTCCTCTCCAGCTCAAACGAAAAAGGGCCCGCCGGCTGGCAGGCCCTTATTTGTAACCGGCAGGACCGGTCTACATTTCCCCGACGCCAAAATCGCGGCGAGCAGAAACGATCGTGACGACAACACCTGCCAGAACGTCCAGCAAGGTCATCGACATCAGGATGAAGAAGGTCGATGTCGCAAAGTTTGGCAAGAGCAGGAACTGGATCAGGCAGACGATGAACAGGATCATCGAGACTGCGTGATTGATGATCGTGGACGTGCCTGTCGAGGTCGACTTCAGGATTTCCAGAAACAGGAAGACCACGGCCAGCAAGAGGATCGCATCCCCTTTGGTGAGGATCCAGTCGACGCCGGAAATCATCGGCAGACCGAGAAAACGGTCGTTCAACAATGACAGGATCGGCGCGGAATCCGCGCGAATGATCTCGCCGAATTCGTTTGCCATTTCGACTGAACCGCCAAAACCGATGGCCAGAAGATTATAGAGCGCTACCGGGATAACCAGCAGCGGGAAGATTCCGAAGATTGCGCGCATGAGATTCCCCTTCTCGGTTTTGCCGCCAGACCCGCCATTTTCTTGACGCTTCTGTTCCCGTCTTGCGATAGCCGCACCTGCGACGGCCAATTTTGTTTCGCGATCCATCGCGGACTTACCCGTCCTTTGTCTGCATTAAAATCACGTTTACCGTAATGATCCGTCAGATGCGAGGGACTTCTGTGAGGTTAAAACCGTTGGGTCAGGAAAACGCGAAATGTTGCGTCAGTCGATCCGGCGGTCAGTCCAATCAGGGCGCTGGTCCGCAAAGTCAGGGACTGATTCAGGGGAAGCGAGACAAAGGGGCCTGCCAGATGGCCCTGTTGTGACACGGGCAAGAGATCGTTTGCGGGGCCATAAGTGTTGTAAACTTCGGCGCCGATATCGACTCCGTCCTCCAGCCGCTGGCTGAGTTCCCCCCGTGTTTGCAGGAAGGTTCCAGATTCGCGACCTGATCCGGTCTGGATGCTTGCAATGATCGAAAACCGGGACCGCACTGTGTCGGTCAACTGCGCCTGATTCAGCCAGTGTAGCGCGACCTGGCCCGGGCGACCGCCATCCCGGAAGCGCGCGTCCAGCCGAAGACCGGATGCCCACCGCGCCCCGTCCGGGGTGATTTGCCAGCGCAACTCTCCCTGAACATAGTCGAGATCAACCGCGCGGGCCTCTGTCTTGCGTGCCTGGATCACGCCCCTCACGGCGACGCTCCCGGTCAGCGCGCGTTCAGCATGGATGCGCTGCGCGAGTCCCGACCTGTCCGGGTCATAAGCGGCCCGGTAACCGATCGAATGCGCGCCCTCCCTGATTTCAGGCGCGGAGATTCCACTTGTCAGCTGCGCGGCAGCAGGGCTGAGAAGCCAGACCATTGCGGGGCTCATGAGGATGAGGAGCAGGAAGCGCATCGCCCGTTTATGATGTAAATAAAAACGTCGTTAAAGATACGAAACTATGTATTTCGTTCCCTGCAC
>NZ_DFME01000133.1:0-1835 GCF_002375605.1 Hyphomonas sp. UBA3601
GACAGTGTTGTTAAAGCCTATCCCGCTGCTGCTGGGTTTGTGGATCGCGCTGCCGGTATGCTCGTCTTGCCCGTGTCGCGGGCGCCGAGAGACTACATTGTGCTGTTCCGCAGGGAGCTTGCAAAATCTGTCACATGGGCCGGGAATCCGGATAAACCCGTCGTTTCTGGTCCGAATGGCGACCGTCTCACCCCGCGCAAGAGTTTTGAGGCATGGCAGCAGATTGTGCGGAATACATCTGCCCCCTGGCAGCCCGCCGAAGTGCGCGCCGCTGAAGCGCTGCGGCTGACATTGCTCGAAGTCATTTTGCGTATGTCGGACGCAACATTGCGCGAACGGGCTAAAGCGCAGGAGCATCAGGAACTTCTGATTGCCGAGCTTAATCACCGAGTGCGGAATATCTTGAGCTTGATTGGTGGGCTTGTTGAACAGAGCGGATCCGAGGCGCGCTCCATTTCTGAGTTTACGCATGTTGTGGGTGGTCGGATCCACGCACTCAGTCGTGCCCATGACTTGATCACGAGGCAGCAATGGGAGCCTGCTTCAGCACGAGAGCTGATACGCATCGAGGTGGAAGCCTATCTTGGGGCAAACGCCGAGAAGGTGAAGATTCAGGGGCCGGACGTCCATTTGCGACCAAAAGCCTTCACGGCCGTGTCGCTGGTCGTGCATGAATTGCTGACCAACTCGGCGAAATACGGGGCGCTTAGCAAAACAAATGGCGTCGTGCAGATTGGCTTCGCGCGGCTCTCGGACGGGGCCTTGTCAATATCGTGGCTGGAGACCGGTGGCCCGCCCATCCAGTCACCTCCTGTGCGCCGGGGCTTCGGGTCGACCATCATTGAGCGATCGATTCCGTATGAGCTGGGTGGTCGAGCCGAGATGAGGTTTGAGGTCACCGGTGTCTCAGCGGATTTCGAAATTCCCCCGGCACATGTCGATGGATTTTCCGATGCCTTGCATCCCGAGACCGGCAGCAAGACGGGTGAGCGCAAGCAGGCCAGCCTGTCAGGGCATGCGCTGGTACTGGAAGACAATTTGATCATTGCAATGGATGCGGAGGACATGCTTCGGTCGCTAGGTGCGACGGAAGTGTTCGTGGCGTCAAACGTGAAGGAAGCCCTCGATTTCATCGAGAGCGAGACCCTTCAATTCGCCTTGTTGGATGTCAACCTCGGATCAGAGACCAGTGAACCGGTCGCCGAACAATTGCACGCACAAGGCATTTCCTTTGCATTTGCGACGGGATATGGAGATTCCATCGATTTGGCAAAGCGTTACTCATCCGCGCCAGTGGTCAAGAAACCATACGATATCGACTCGATCAAAGCAGCTTTGCCAAATTGAATTCGCTTTCAGTGCCTTCCGTGCGCTGATGGCACGGAAGGTCAGGAGGAAATCTATTTTTCCGGCTGAGGAGTGTAGCGCAAGTACGGCTTCACCGCCTTGTAGCCTTTCGGAAAGAGCCTGGCGATTTCGTTCGGGTCAGTCAGAGAAGGCACGATGATCACATCATCGCCGTCGTTCCAGTTCACTGGCGTCGCCACTTTGTGGCCGTCCGTAAGTTGAAGGCTGTCAATCAGGCGGAGGATCTCATCAAAGTTCCGACCTGCGCTTGGGGGATAGATGATGGAAGCGCGAATTTTCTTGTTGGGGTCGACGACATAAACTGCCCGAACCGTGACTTTGGCGTCCGCATTTGGGTGGATCATGTTGTACAGCGTTGCCACGCTGCGATCAGGATCGGCAATGATCGGAAATTGAACACTGGTATTCTGGGTTTCCTCGATATCAGCGATCCACTTCTTGTGGTCTTCGAGGCTGTCGACTGAAAT
>NZ_DFME01000133.1:2054-3621 GCF_002375605.1 Hyphomonas sp. UBA3601
ATGCGGCCTTCTGTTGTCTCGGCTTCAAAATCTGGGGCGACGTCGCCAATCAGAAGGCTCATATTACCATACTCCTGTCTCTTGATTTCTGACCAGAAAATGGTGCCTAAGAAGAAGCAATCCAATGCGCGGCACCTGAAGCTGTCGATAAGTTTTTCTAATGCCCGATCCGGGAAGAAGGAATTGGAATGAAGCGCCTGATCCTGATGCGACACGCCAAGACGGAGCCTTGGGGCGAAGGGGTAGACGATTTCAGCCGCGCTCTGACGGCAAGAGGCAAGGAGGACGCGCAGCGCATGGCCGAGGAACTGGTCGCGATGGGATGGTGTCCGGAGCGGATTTTGGTATCCAGCGCCCGCCGCGCCCGCGAAACCTGTTCTGAAGTTGCCAGGGTTGTGGAGGGCGAGAAAGTACGCCCGATGGAGTCTCTCTATTTGTCGGGTGTGCGCGGCTTGACCGAAGCTGTGCGGCATAATGATGGTGCCGGTACGCTCATGATCATCGGTCACAATCCGGGCCTGCATGACTTCTCGATGGAAATTCTTCGCGAAGCCGGAAGCCAGGACCATCAGGAATCGATCCGGTTAATCGAAAAATTCCCAACCAGTTGCTGTGCCTTGTTCGAGAGTGATGAGGATGAGGGGTTTGTGCCTGCCCATTTCCGACTTGCGCAGGTGCTGCGGGCAAAGGACTTCCGGGAAGCCGACGCGAATTCCTGACAAGAAAATGCCCTGCTGGTGAGAGCAGGGCAAGGATCCGGACCGGGCGGGCGTGTGTTTGGAGAGGCAGGAGGCCCGCCAGAGCCGAAGAAGATTAGTTGGATGCGTAGTGAACCTTGGTGAAGGTCGCGTCATCCACGAAGGCGACGACCTTTTTCATCATCGAGCGTTCGCACTTTTCGACCACATAGCCTTTCGCGAAGCGAAATGCGTCATGTTCGGCAGTGCAGCGCTGGTGAACATCCTGGCGGATGCGCTTGTATTCCGTGGTGGCGCCTTCAATGGTTTCCAGCTGAGTGCGGTTCAGGTCGACTTCCATCTGGAAGTCATCGGATGCGGCAAAGGCCGGTGCGGTGGCGATGGAAGCGGCAATGGCGATGGCTGTGATTGAGCGGATCATGGTGAAATTATCCTTCTTGGCTTGTGAGTGTGGGGGCGGGGGGAGGCCGGCGCCACGATCGGCAGGGGAACCGATTGTCGCGGCACCGGCTGGCGGGCTTAGTGTGCTTCGCGGCGGGCGAAGCGGCGGCGGCGGCGAACCAGAAGATTCTGACGATCCTCCGCTTTGACATCATTGGCCGGCCGGGTCCGGTGAGTTGCCTCTCCGGTCATGATGGAGAGGGCCATCACGTCATTCTTGGCGGGAGCGGCGATGTCGGTATGACGAGCGCGGGGGATCATGATTTTCAATTCCTTCTAGTTGTTTTTTGACTGTCCTTGGCGAGACCATCCCGCCGCCGACACAAACAATCTAGGTTGGAAATTATCGAAAATCAATAAGTTTTTATCGAAAAAAGATAAATACGAGCAATTTCAAGGCTCTGTTATTTGTTGAATATCGATATGGG
>NZ_DFME01000133.1:3809-4890 GCF_002375605.1 Hyphomonas sp. UBA3601
CCAATCAGGCTTGGCTCTGCAAATCAAAGCTGAGCTGGATTGGGCGATGGCCTGAGCGCTTTGCTGTCATGTTGCGGCCGATAGTTGACCTTCTGATGCCCAGCGGCTTTCGGGCAATAGAATGAAAGGGCAATGGGCGAGACGCCCCATCAGGGGAAAGCCTGCGTTTTGCTTCTCGGGCGGCTGCGACATGGTCCACCAGCGGCATAGGGTAGGATTGTCCGAGAATGATGCCGTGCGCGGACAGGGCCGACTTGGGGGCTTCCCAGGGTGCATGCAGATATTGGTCCGGCAGTCCGGCGATCTCGGGGATCCATTTGCGGATGAACGCGCCGTTTGGGTCACGAGACAGAGATTGCCTGACGGGGTTGGGGATGTAAGGCGGAGCTTCTTTGGAGAGGCCGATGACTTGGCTGGCACTACCGTAGTACATCGCGGGAGCAAAATCGGTGCAGAGTTGCGCCAGGATTTGAGCCGGGCGAACCGGTCCCAGCCAGAGATGACATGTTGCAAAGGAAAGAAGCAGGCTCCTGAGGCTCGATTCCAGGTGCCCGGTAGCCTGAAGGCACCGCATACTTGCGTCCAATAGCGGAAACCCCGTTTTTCCATTTGTCCAGGCAGACAAACGAGGATCAGCCAAACTGGCTTCTTCTCGGTTATGAATGTCGACCGGGAGCAGGGACGTGTCGGTCAGACTGACTCGGGCAGATGCCTGAACACGTCGAGATCGCTTGGCGAGCTTTTCGGTGAAACGGTGAAGTGCCGTGGCAAAGGTCTCGTCCCCATCGGTGACCAGTGCCGCCTGGGCTTTCATGGCGGCTTGCCAGACTTCGCGTTCTGATACTGAGCCCATCGTCAAATGAGCGGACAGTCGCGATGCGGTCGCCTCACATGCCGCTATGGACAAGTTTGCCTTCCCAGCATTGCGACCACCGCCCGACAGGAACCACCGCAATTGAAGGATCGCATTGGTCCGCCCGCCCGTTTGTCGGTTTGGGCACCCGTCTGATTCCAGACCGAAATCAGAAGCGATCGGCCAGCCTTCCGATGGAATTGACAGCGGAGGAAGAGCTGCGGGCGC
>NZ_DFME01000090.1:0-177 GCF_002375605.1 Hyphomonas sp. UBA3601
GTACATGTACAGCGCCTGTGCAATTGCCGTCGGGATCACGCCAAGCCCCACCACGGCGGCCCAATGCGTCCAGTCGGCATTGACCTCGGACGGGTGCACCGTGAAGGCCAGCGGCCACGAAACCACCGCCGCCAGCGTGACGAAACCGGTCGCGAACGGAATGGCCTCGATCCGGGG
>NZ_DFME01000090.1:414-857 GCF_002375605.1 Hyphomonas sp. UBA3601
AGCCCCTTCATCGCATCCGGCCCGAACAACACAGCCACACCCGCAAAACCGGTCAGCACGCCAATCGCGGTTCCGCGATTCATCCGTTCATCCGCAAACAGAAAGGTTGCCCCACTCACCACGAAGATCGGTACAGCGGCGGTATAAAGTGCGGCAAGGCTGGAATTGACCGTCTCCTGAGCGGTCGTGATCAGGAAGAAGGGAAAGACGGAGCCTGCGAGCCCCATCCCGATGATCGCCACCCAGCGCTTGCGGTCTCTCAATGGCGGCAATTTCTGCCCCCGTGCCAACATCAGCACCCACAGTACCGCCGCGCCAATCGTCAACCGCCCCGGCAGCACCCAGGCCACCGGCAGGCCCATATCCGGATTGCCCTTGTCCACCGCCACCCGGGTCAGCGCATAAGCCCCGGCCCAGAACAGAGTCAACAGAGCAAACAGCCC
>NZ_DFME01000090.1:922-15446 GCF_002375605.1 Hyphomonas sp. UBA3601
CACCCGGGTCAGCGCATAGGCCCCGGCCCAGAACAGGGTCAACAGAGCAAACAGCCCCCAATCAGCGGCAGAGCGGCTTTGAAGCTGGGGCCCATTCATGGCATCGCCGCGCCGCGCGACGCCTCGATCATACTGTACCAGTCCGCACGGCTGAGCTGGATTTCCAGCGCGCGCGTCGCCGCCTTCAGGCGCGCCGGAGTCTGCGTGCCCAGCAGAACAATGGGCTGCGCCGGATGCATCAGGACGAAAGCCAGCGCCACTTCGCTGCGGCTCACGCCATGCCCGGCCGCGATCCTGTCGAGCGCCTGATGCACATCCACCAACCTTTCAGGATCATCAGGCTGCGGTCTATATCCATCGGCCAGCCGACCGCCCGCCAGCGGCGACCAAACCAGCGCCGCCGCACCGACTTCCTGGCACCAGTCCAGTGTGCCGTCTTCCAGGGGCGCCAGATGCAGGGCGGAAAATTCCGGCTGCGTGCTGACAAGCTTCGGCCCCAGATGTGCCTGCAATGCGCGGGTTTGCGCCACGGAGAAATTGGAGACTCCTGCTGCCCCGATCTTGCCGTCTGCCAGAAGCGTTTCCAGCGCATCGGCAACTTCCTCCCAAGGGGTCAACAGGTCCGGCCGGTGAATTTGGTAAAGGTCGATCTGCTCAACGCCAAGCCGCGCAAGCGACGCTTCGCAGGCCTCGATCAGGTATTTACGACTCGAATTGTAGGGCGCGGGGGGAATAATTCCGCCCTTGGTCGCCAATACCATTCTCGTGCGCCGCGCAGGATCGGCTTTCAACACCTTGCCCAGCAAGACCTCGGCCGCGCCAAATCCATCCCCGCCAAATCCGTAGATGTCAGCCGTGTCGATAAGAGTCATGCCCAGATCGAGCGCGGTCTCCACAAGATTCTCCGCATGGGACAATTCATGTCCCAAAAAGCGCCAGCAACCGAAGCCCAAAGCACCCGCGCGCAGTCCGCTCGTTCCGATCCCTACCTGACGCATGAAACCGCCTCCTCGTGACTTCAGGCCATAAGAGGCCGCTGAAGCCAAGTCCACGACTGATCTCTGTTAGCGAAAACAGGCAGTAAGCGGCGCGAGGCCGCATGGGCAGCGGGTGGACGAAATTGCGCGGGCGTCGTAAAGGGCCAGCAGATTTATAGCCTGCCGCTCCAAAGGAGATTTTTCATGGCCGCTCGCGTTGCAATCAATGGTTTTGGCCGCATTGGCCGTCTCGTCCTTCGTTCGATCATCGAGCATGACCGCAAGGACATCGAAGTCGTCTCGATCAACGACCTCGGTCCGGTGGCCACCAATGCCCACCTGCTCCAGTATGATTCCGTTCATGGCCGGTTGAACCAGACGGTCGAAGTGGACGGTGACACGATCATCGTCGGCGACCGCAAATTCCTCTGCACCGCCGTACGCGACCCCGCTGACCTGCCGCATGCCGAGCTGGATATCGACATCGCAATGGAATGTACCGGCATCTTCGCCGACAAGGAAAAAGCGTCTGCTCACCTCAAGGCGGGCGCCAAACGCGTGCTGGTCTCTGCTCCGGCGACAAATGCTGACAAGACCATCGTCTTCGGTGTGAACCACGACACGCTTACCAAAGATGATCTCGTCGTCTCCAACGCATCCTGCACCACCAACTGCCTGTCGCCCGTCGCCAAAGTGCTGAACGACACGGTCGGTATCAAGCGCGGCTACATGACGACGGTCCACTCCTATACGGGTGACCAGCCAACCCTCGACCGGATGCACAAGGACCTCTATCGCGGCCGCGCGGCTGCGATGTCCATGATCCCGACCTCGACCGGCGCAGCAAAAGCCGTTGGCCTGGTCCTGCCGGAACTGAAGGGCAAGCTCGACGGTTCCGCCATCCGCGTCCCAACGCCAAACGTCTCGATGATCGACCTCGTCTTCGATGCCGGCAAGCCAACCACGGTCGAAGAAGTGAACACGGCCATCAAGGCCGCCGCTGACGGTTCAATGAAAGGCGTGCTCGACTATACTGACAAGCCGCTCGTCTCCGCAGACTTCAACCACGATCCGCACTCGTCCACCTTTGCGCTCGACCAAACGCAGGTCATCGAAGGCACCATGGTTCGGGTCCTGTCCTGGTACGACAATGAGTGGGGCTTCGCGACCCGCATGAGCGATACTGCCCTCGCCATGTCCAAACTCATCTAAAACCCTTCTCCAGAGCGCTTCCCAACCGGGAGGCGCTCTTTTTCCATGCCGCATCGCACCCGGTTGGCCGGGCATTCTGGAGGAAATACCATGTCCAGCTTCAAACGCCTTGCCGATGCCGGCGATCTGACCGGCAAGACCGCGCTTGTCCGAGTCGACTTCAACGTGCCCATGGAAAACGGCCTCGTCACCGATGACACGCGCCTGCGGGCCGCCATTGATACGGTGCAAACCCTGCGCACCCAGGGCGCCAAGGTCGCCCTGCTCGCACATTTCGGCCGCCCCAAGGGTGAGCGCGTTGCAGACATGAGCCTTGCGCCGATTGCAGGCGCCTTCGCCAAAGTGCTCGGCTCGAATGTCAGCTTTATCGCCGACTGCAAGGGCGAGCATGTGAAGCAGGCCATTGCTGATCTCGACCCTGCCGGCGTGATCCTTCTGGAGAACACCCGCTTCTATGCAGGCGAGGAAAAAGGCGACCCGGAACTGGCGAAAGAAATCGCCGCGCTCGGCGACATCTACGTCAATGATGCCTTCTCGGCCGCGCACCGCAAGCATGTCTCTACGGCTGTCCTCGCGACCCTCCTGCCCGCCTATGCAGGCGTGAACATGGAAGCTGAACTCGACGCGCTCGACAAGGCGCTCGGCACGCCGGAACGTCCCGTGCTGGCTGTGGTCGGCGGCGCGAAAGTCTCTTCCAAGATCGACCTTCTGAAAAACCTTGTCACCCAGGTCGACTCGCTGGCGATTGGCGGCGGCATGGCCAACACATTCCTGGCCGCGCAGGGGATCAGTGTCGGCAAGTCCCTCTGCGAGCATGATCTCGCTGAGACCGCCCGCGAGATCATGCAGGTCGCTAAAGAAAACAATTGCAATATCCTGCTTCCGGTCGATGTTGTTGTCGCGAAGGACTTCAAGGCTCACGCCGAGAACCGCACCTGCGCAACGGATGAGGTCGCAGACGATGAGATGATCCTCGACGCTGGCGTCAGGACGATCGCACAGCTGGTTGCCGCGATGGGCAACTCAAAGACACTGGTCTGGAACGGGCCGCTCGGCGCGTTCGAACTGACCCCTTTTGACAAGGCCACCGTTGCAGCAGCCCAAGCTGCGGGTATCCGCGCAAGTGACGGCAAGCTAATCGCCGTCGCCGGAGGCGGCGATACCGTTGCCGCGCTCAATCATGCCGAGGCCGCCGACGAGTTCACCTTCGTCTCAACCGCAGGCGGCGCCTTCCTTGAATGGATGGAAGGCAAGCCCCTGCCCGGTGTGGAAGCCCTCAAAGCCTGATCCCTTTTGAGACAGCCTGCGGCAAATCGCGCAGGCGGCTGCAAATGACAACGTTCTCATCGGTTTGCTGCGCGGCGTCAGAAAAAATTGATGTTCCAGATGAAATCGATTTCAGGCCCTGAATCCCACACGTCTCTGGCAGTCCTTTCCCCCGAAACTGCCCGTACTGCCTGAGATTCGGGCGGGTGCGAGCGCGCTCACATCAATCCCTGTCAGCCTGTTGACCCAGAAGACAGGCACGGTACTTGAATGCAAAGTTTGCAAATTCCACGCATGCAAGGGACGCCCCGTTAAAATCATGACCAATCCTCAAATGGCCCGGCAGATTGCCGACAAGAATGGCTTCATCGCAGCGCTTGATCAGTCGGGTGGCTCCACCCCCAAGGCTCTGCGCCTCTACGGCGTGAACGAAGACGCCTATTCCAATGACGAAGAAATGTTCGGCCTGATCCATGAGATGCGTGCCCGCATCATCAAGGCACCAGCCTTCAATGGCGAAAAGGTCATTGGCGCGATCCTGTTTGAACGCACCATGGATGGCGAAGTCGATGGCACGCCAACCGCCGAATACCTCTGGAACGCCCATAAGGTCGTTCCCTTCCTGAAAGTCGACAAAGGCCTCGCAGACGAAGCCAATGGCGTCCAGATGATGAAGCCGATGCCGGACCTCGATCACCTGCTCGAACGCGCGGTCGGCAAGGGTATCTTCGGTACCAAGATGCGCTCGGTTATCAATGCCGCCAATCAGGAAGGCATTGCTGCCATCGTTGCACAGCAGTTTGACGTTGGCCGCCAGATCCTGGGCCACGGCCTGATGCCGATCATCGAGCCTGAGGTCACGATCACGATTGCCGACAAGGCCGAGGCCGAGGATATTCTCCTGGCCGAGATCGCCAAGCAGCTCGACGCGCTGGGCGAGGACAAGCAGGTAATGCTGAAACTGTCCCTGCCGACCAAAGCAAACCAGTACAAGTCGCTGGTCGATCATCCGCGCGTGATGCGCGTTGTCGCGCTTTCCGGTGGATATTCTCGCGAAGATGCCTGCGCCAAGCTTGCCAATAATTCCGGCATGATTGCCAGCTTCTCCCGCGCCCTGACCGAAGGCCTCTCGGCCCAGCAAAGCGACGAAGAGTTCAATTCCACGCTTGCCGCCACGATTGATTGCATTTGTGCGGCATCCAGCGCCGGATAGGCCGGGTTTGTCCTAGACTCGCGCCCGACGCGAAAGCAAAGTGCCGCCCATGTTAAACATGAGGCGGCATTTTTTGTTCGCCAATCGATTGGGGACTTAAAGGCATGATCAAACACACCGTAACAGGCGCGGTATCCGCGCTGTCGCTCCTGGCGGCTGCTTCTTGCATGGCAACCGTCGAGCCGACAGCGTTGGAACAGGCAGAGGCAAACACGCCAAGTCTGCAGGACGAAGCCAGCGCGATGCTGGCCGAGCTCGTCGTCAATCCGGCCTCTGCGGAAGTGTTCGAATCCCGTTGCGAGAATGCGATGCTGCTCGCCGGAAAGTTCATCACCGATCTTGAAACCCGCGACACGCCGCCCGGTGTTCAGGACATTCAGGATTTTGACTTGCTGACAAATGTCGCCTTTTCGGTTGGCTACGGAGAAGCGGCTATCGTGGCCGAAGCAAACCCGGACGAAGCGTTGAGGGAAGTCGGCAGCGCATGTCAGGAAGACACAGCCAGCATCATCTCGACGCTCTCCCTGTCCGGCCCCATCTACGAACGCATGGTCGCGATTGATGCCGACGCCCTCGATGATCGCTCCGCCCTCATGTTGTCCCGCATTCTGAGAGACTATCGGCGCAGCGGTGTCGACAAGGACGAAGCGACGCGAACGCGCGTAGAGGAACTGAACGCCGAACTGGCGGAGATCAGCACTGAGTTCAGCAAAAACCTCCGCGAAATTGTCGGACAGGTCGAAGTCGATTCAGTCGACGCGCTGGAGGGACTGCCACAGGATTATATCGACGCCCACACGCCCAATGAGGATGGCAAGATCGTCATCACGACCAACTATCCGGACCTGATGCCTGTCTTCAACTACTCCCCGAACGAAGACTTGAAGAAATCCCTCTTCATTGCCTCGGCCAACCGTGCGTATCCGGAGAATGTAGAGCCACTCCGGAAACTGCTCGAGAAGCGCTACGAACTTGCACAATTGCTGGGCTATGAAAATTACGCAGCCTATATCACCGAAGACAAGATGACGGGCTCGCCAGAGGTTGCCATCGACTTCCTCGACGGTGTCGAAGCCGCCGCCCGAAACGCCGCTGAAATCGAATACGAACGCCTGCTGGCTTTTCAACAAAACAGTAATCCCGACGCGACGCAGGTCAGCCAGTGGCACAGCGGCTATCTTTCGGAACAGATTCGCCAAACCGACTATGCGCTCGACGCCCAGGAAGTGCGCCAGTACTTCGCCTACAATGACGTTCGGTCAGGCATATTTTCGTTGGTACAGGACCTGTTCGAAGTCGAGATACGTGACTGGACCGATGCTCCGATTTGGCAGGAAACCGTAACCGCTCACGAAATCTACAAGGATGGCGAACTGGTCGGCCGTTTCTTCCTCGACATGCATCCCCGCGAGGGCAAGTTCAAACACGCGGCCGCCTTCCCCATTCGGTTCGGCCCAACATCTGAAGGCGTGCCAGTTGCCTCACTGATGTGCAACTTCCCTGCGGGCGATCATACGACCGGTCTGATGGAGCATAGACAGGTCGAAACCTTCCTCCATGAATTCGGCCACCTCATCCATGCGATGTTCTCTGGCCAACCAGACTACGCCGATCTCAGCATGAGCAGCCTTGAATGGGATTTCATTGAAGCCCCGTCACAGATGCTGGAAAACTGGGTGTGGGATTATGATACGCTGGCAAAGTTCGCCGTAAACTCCGACGGCGAAATCATTCCCGTCGAACTGGTCGAGAAGATGAACGCCGCGCGTGACTTCGGCACCGGCCTCGGCACGCTCCGTCAGCTGACCTATGCCGGCGTCTCGATGAATTACTATAATCGCCCACCCTCTGAGGTCGATTTCGAGAAGATCTGGCTTGAACAGGAAGCTGGCCTCAGCCCGTTCGAGACCCTGCCGGACCTCCATCGGTATGCCAGCTTTGGGCACCTCGATGGCTATTCTGCGATCTACTACACTTATCAATGGTCACTCGCGATCGCGACAGACATGTTCAAGCAGTTCGAAGCAAACGGCTTGCGCGACGAAGTCACCGCTGAACGCTATCGGGAACTGGTCCTAAGCGCCGGATCATCAAAACCGGCCGCCGAACTCGTGCATGATTTCCTTGGGCGCGATTGGTCGCCTAAAGCGTATGAGCAGCACTTGATCGACGCCGCGGCGTCCGCACCCAGTGTGGAAGCTGAAAAGGACTAGCAGTGATGTTGGAGATGCGTCCGAACTGTGAACGCTGCGATACCGATTTGCCGCCGGATGAAGCCGGAGCGTTTATCTGCTCGTTCGAATGCACGTTCTGCTCTGATTGCATGGACGGTCCTCTCGATGGTCGCTGCCCGAACTGCGGCGGCGACCTCGAGCCCCGGCCGATGCGGCGCGGCAAGCCACTCGACGCCTACCCCGCCAGCACGCAGCGGGTTTTGAAGACTTCCGGCTAGGCACGCCCTGCGCTATAGCGCGCGCCATGAGCAAGACCGAAGACTATGTCCGCCCGCGCACGCGGCTTTACCTGATAACTCCGCCCCGCATCGAAGATGTGGAGGGCTTTGCAGCCCTATTGGAAACGGCATTGTCAGCGGGCGATGTCGCCTGTCTCCAACTGCGCCTGAAGGCTGATACCGGCGAGATCGACGTCGACGCCACCCGCGCCGTTGGCGCAGCCGTTACAGAAATGGCCCAGGCCTACGGCGTTGCCGTGCTGGTCAATGACAGCGCCGAACTTGCCGTCGAGATAGGTGCAGATGGCGTTCATGTCGGGATGGATGACATGCCGGTCAAGAAAGCCCGGGAGATCGTCGGCCCGGACATGATTATCGGCGCAACCGCCAAGAACTCACGTCATGCTGCCATGCAGGCATGCGAGGCTGGCGCAGATTATGTCGCCTTTGGTGCGTTCTTCCCGACCCGTACCAAGACCGGTACGGTCGAGGCGAATCCGGACCTTCTGGAAATATGGCAGGAAAGCATGGAAGTGCCCTGTGTCGCGATTGGTGGCATCACAGTCGAAAACGCCGAGCCGCTCGCTGTAGCTGGCGCTGATTTTCTCGCGGTCTCATCCGGGGTCTGGGATCATCCTGAAGGCGCGCCGGTAGCGATTGCCCACTTCAATGCGCTTCTTGACCGGCTCGATGCATCGAAGGCCTGACGCTGCAAGCTCGCTGTAAAACCCTGCATGAACCGGTCCCGCATTAACACTCCGCCCGCTTGACCGTTTCGGGCCAAAGGCTTACGCCCCCGCCAAACCTTCAAAAGGACACGCCCCAATGGTCAAGATCAATGGTAATGAAATCAAGCCCGGCAACGTCATCGAGCATGACGGCACGGTCTGGCGCGCCCTGAAGACGGCGTCGGTCAAGCCCGGCAAGGGCGGCGCGTTCAATCAGGTCGAATTGCGCAACCTGCTGAATGGATCGAAATCGAACGTGCGCTTCCGTTCTTCCGAGACCGTTGAGAAGGTCCGTCTGGAGCAGAAAGACCATCAATTCCTGTTTGCGGACGATGACGCTTTCACCTTCATGGACCAGGAAAGCTTTGAACAGATCGCGATCCAGCGAGACTTTATCGGCGACCAGGGCGCTTTCTTGCAGGACGGCATGACCGTCTCCATTGAGTTTTATGGCGAGACGCCGATTGGTGTTGATCTGCCGGAACAGGTGATCCTCGAAGTTCAGGAAACCGAGCCGGTTGTGAAAGGCCAGACGGCTGCCAACAGCTTCAAACCCGCAATCTGTGACGGCGGCGTCCGGGTCATGGTTCCGCCCTTTGTCGGCACCGGCGAACGCATTGTCGTCCAGACAGCCGATTCCACTTATCTCCGTCGCTCCGACTAGGAACTCCCATGTCCAAACCCTCCCCCGTTGGCACCGTCATGATCGCCGCTGCACGTGCAGCTGGCCGTTCGCTTGCCCGTGATTTCGGCGAAGTCGAAAATCTGCAAGTGTCCAAGAAGGGCCCGGCAGACTTTGTCTCCAACGCCGATCATCGCGCCGAAGAAATCATCTACTCAGCGCTCGCGAAGGCGCGGCCCGGCTATGGCTTTGTCATGGAAGAACGGGGCATTGTCGAAGGCACAGACAAGTCGAACAGATTCATCGTGGATCCTCTCGACGGTACGCTGAACTTCCTGCACGGCCAGCCGCACTATGCAGTCTCCATTGCGCTCGAGCGCGAAGGCAAGCTATTGACCGGAGTGGTCTATGATGTCGCGAAGAACGAGATCTTCTGGGCTGAGACCGGACGCGGCGCATGGCTGGAGAACCGCAAGCTGCGTGTTGCCGCTCGCACCCGCCTCAATGAGGCTGTGGTGGCCACCGGAACGCCCTGGCACGGCAAAGCCGAAGAAATGCACGCGAATTTTGCCCGCGAAATGCTTGCGATGACGCCGGCATGCGCTGGCATCCGCCGCTATGGCTCCGCAGCTCTGGATCTCGCTTACGTCGCCGCGGGACGGTTTGACGGATTCTGGGAGCGCGACCTGAAACCCTGGGACATTGCTGCAGGCATCGTGCTGGTGCGCGAAGCGGGCGGAACCGTTGCCGAAATCGATGGCGGCGACTTCATGAAGACCGGCTCGGTTCTGGCTGCCAATGAAGAGCTCCATCCGTTGATCGAACAGCAGCTGCGCCATGCTGCGGCCTTCGCGCGGAAAGCGGACTAAACCCTTCCGTAGCGGCAAGGCCTCCTGACACCAGAAAGATCGTGACACCCGCGTCATTTTTTGGCCTTATAGGCTGAAAAAATGGGCAGGAAGCAGTCATGATACATACCGATACCGACGTTCTCATCATCGGAGCGGGCCTTTCCGGCATCGGCGCCGCGGTTCATCTCGAAAAGAAGTGTCCAGGCCTCGGCTATCAGATATTCGAGCAGCGTGGCGCAATTGGCGGCACTTGGGACCTGTTTCGCTATCCGGGCATTCGATCTGACAGCGACATGCATACGCTCGGTTACAACTTCAAACCGTGGACCGAAGCGAAGGCCATTGCCGATGGGCCTTCGATCCGGAAATATGTCGCGGACACCGCCAACGAATATGGCGTCACACCCCACATCAAATTCAACACGGCCATCGTCGCCGCCAACTGGTCCACGCCCGACCAAGCCTGGCATGTGACGCACGAGGATGAATTTGGTGCGCGTTCAATCACGACGTGTCGTTTCCTGTTCATGTGCGGCGGCTACTACCGCTATGATGAGGGCTATCGGCCGGACTTCCCGGGCGAAGACGCCTTCAAGGGCCAATTCATTCATCCGCAGCATTGGCCGGAAGACCTCGACTATTCCGGCAAGAAAGTCGTCATCATCGGATCTGGCGCGACCGCCATGACACTGGTGCCTGCCATGACCGACAAGGCTGCGCACGTCACCATGCTCCAGCGCTCGCCAACCTATGTTGTTTCGCGCCCGTCGGTAGACAAGTTCGCCAATTTCCTGCGCAAGATACTGCCTGACAGCTGGGCCTACTCCTTCATCCGCTGGCGGAATGTCCTGCTGCAGCAATTTTTCTTCAAACAGACCCGTTCAAATCCCGACAAGGCCCGCGAGCGGCTGATCGGCATGGTGAAAGAAGAACTCGGCCCGGACTATCCAGTCGAGACCCATTTCAATCCGTCCTATAACCCGTGGGAACAGCGGTTATGCCTCGTGCCGGATTCCGATCTTTTCAATGCGCTGAAGTCTGGCAAGGCGAGCGTCGAGACCGATCACATCGAGACGTTCACCCCCAACGGGATAAAGCTGAAATCCGGCAAGGAGATCGGGGCCGACATCGTCGTCACCGCGACCGGCCTGCAATTGCAGTTCATGAATGGCGTGGACGTGTCCGTTGATGGCACCCGCACCGATGCTGGACGGCTCTTGAACTATAAGGGCGTGATGCTCTCCAACATGCCAAATCTGGCGGTCACCTTCGGCTACACCAACGCCTCATGGACCCTGAAGGCCGACCTGACATCTGAATATGTCTGTCGCCTTCTGAATTACATGGACCAGCATGGTTACACGTCGGCCATGCCGAAACTTGAGCAATATCCAAACCAGACCGAACCGTTCGTGGACTTTTCATCTGGGTATTTCCAACGCGTCATGGACCAGTTTCCCCGCCAGCACACGGAAAAACCGTGGAAGCTGCACCAGAACTACAGCGCTGACGTCAAGAACCTGCGCCGAGGGCCAATCGCCGATGGCGTGATGGATTTCACAAAGGCCGAAGAGGCCGTCAGCAAGCCGCGCGTCTTGCAAGCCGCAGAATAGCGTTTTGCTATATTTCTTTTCTCGGGCTCCCTATATTGAAAATACAGGGTCTTGATGAAGGGAACAAAGATATGTGGCTATGGCTGTTATGGTGGTGCGTAGACGATCATCTCGCGGCGGCGCTGGATGCGCCGGGGCTGGGAGAACTGCCCATCTGGGTGCCGCTGGTTCTGTCACTTGCCTTCGCGTTCACGATTGATGGCAAGGTCAAGAAACTCCGCAAGAAATAGGTGGGTCAACCCTCTGCAAACTGCAATTCGGCAAGGCGGGCATACAGGCCGCCCCTGGACACGAGTTCCTCGTGACTACCTTCCTCGACGATGCGTCCATGTTCCATCACGATGATCCGGTCAGCCCGGCGCACCGTGGAGAGCCTGTGTGCGATCACCAGCGTGGTGCGGCCCTCGGCGGCGTTGGAAATGGCCCGGCGCACAGCCGCTTCGCTTTCGGAATCGAGCGCTGAGGTGGCTTCATCCAGCAGGAGCACCGGCGCATCGCGCACAAGCGCCCTGGCGAGCGCAATACGCTGACGCTGGCCGCCTGACAGACTCCTCCCCTTCTGGCCAAGATCCGTCGCAAGCCCGTCTTTTTCAGCCAGGAAGTCGAACGCTTCAGCCATGCGAGCAGCCTGCTCAAGCAGGGCCTCGTCAGGCGTGTCGGTACCAAAGCCGATATTCTGCGCTGCAGTGCCTGTGAACAACGCCGATTCCTGTGGCGCATAGGCAAATTGCTGACGCCAGTCACGCGGATCAGCCTGCATGGCAGATACGCCGTCAAGCGTGACCGTGCCTGATGGCACATCGAATAGGCGCAATGCCAGGCGAAAGACCGTAGTCTTGCCTGCGCCGCTCGGCCCGACAAGCGCCACAAACTCGCCCGGCTTTACCGACAGGGAGAAATGATCAAGCGCCGAGACAGCTTCATCGCCATAGCGGAAAGTAACATCCTCAAAGGCAAGCGCGCCGGTCACCTTGCCCGGCAGTGCGACAGGGTTTTCTGGTGCGGTGATTTCGGGTTCAGCGTTCAGCACTTCAGCGGCACGGTCGGCCGCGCCGGCCGCGCGCATGACTTCGCCATAGACTTCCGCCAGCATGCCAAAGCCCGATCCTGCATAAAGCGCGTAGAGCACCATGGAGGCGAGATCGCCAAAGCTCATGGACCCAGTTGCGACGGCCCGCGCACCCATCCAGAGCACACCCACAAAGCCGCCAAACAGCAGCACAGAGACCAAAACGATCATCAGCGACCGCGCCCCGATCCGGCGCATCGCCGCATCAAACGTCGCCTCGACCGCCTCGGTAAATGCTCCCAGCCGGCTTTGTTCCCGATTATAGGCCTGAACCAGTTCGATTGCGTCTAGCGCCTCGGCAGCTTCCGCACCCGCATCCGCCAATCGTGACTGCGCCCGGTTCGACATCTTCCGGATCACCCGGCCAATCGCCATGACGGGCAGAACGGCCACCGGCAACATGGCCAGCAAGGTGAGGCCGAGCTTCCAGTTCACGACCAGCATCATGGTCAGCGCGCCCGTAGTGGTCAGCAGCGTCCGTGCAGCCAATGACGCCGACGAGCCAAGAAAGGTTTCGATCAGCGTGATGTCTGCTGTCAGGCGCGACACCGCCTCGCCAGACCGCATCTGCGAATGATAGCGGGGCGACAGTTTCAGCAGGTGCGCATAAAGATCCTTGCGCAGGTCGGCCGCAATCCGTTCGCCAAAGCGTGACACGAAATAGAACCGGATCGCGCCAAGCACGCCTGACAGAATGGCCGCCAGCGCAACCCAGAGAAATGCGCGGTCGACCAGCGCCAACAATTCCTCGGCGCTGCCCTGCGCGGCCTGGCCCGCATCCGCGGCGCTGCCGAGCAGCAAAGGTATCGCGAGACTAACGGCCGCCGCCGCCACCAGGAATACGAGTGCGATGGACACGGTCACCCAATGACGGGCGACATAGGGCATCAGCAAGGCCAGTGGTTTCAACGACTTTGCCTTGGGCCGGTTGATCGCTTCGCCGCCTGCTGGTTCTGTTGCACGGCGGTCTTCTGTGAAGGAGCTGTCTGTATCGGTCATGCCCGTCTATAAGTCCTTTCAGATTCCCTGCCAGCAGCCTCTTGCAGAGGTCGCGTCTTTCAGTTACACGCGCCACTTCGAAAACAGGCTGAGACAAGCCCGCGCACCCAAGCGATGGCAGCGCGGTTGTCCTTAGAGTTCAAGAGAGGCGAAGGCCATGAAAAAAGAAGGTCATCCCGACTATCACTTCGTCACCGTAGTGATGACAGACGGAACCGAATATCAGACGCGCTCCACCTATGGCAGCGAAGGCGACCGCCTTGTTCTGGACATCGATTCCAAATCGCACCCGGCCTGGACCGGCGGCGACGGCAAGATGCTCGACCGTGGCGGCCGCGTCTCGCGCTTCAAAGACAAGTTCAAAGGCTTCATGTAAGCGTTCTTCGCTTCGCATGATGCGTATAGTGGAAAGCCCCGGCCTTTTGGCCGGGGTTTTTCCGTTTGGTCCCTATTTCCAAAATTGACCCCACATCTGACCGGTTAACCCTCGCTTAACCCGCCATCGCCAGCGTGCGCCTCACACTTTCAGGACGCACGAACATGTTGCGCGGCATTCAAGTCAAATCTGCCCTGTATTCCGTGGCGATTCTTGCCGGCCTCGGCGGCGCAGCCGCGCTGGCAGCTCAGGCCGCAATCGAACAGGACGGCCTCGTCTATTGGTCCGACGGCGATTCCGGGCGCCTGCCAGGCGGCACCAAATTCCGCCTGCATGGTGTCGACGCGCCTGAGACGCGCAGTCTGAAACAGCTTGGCGGGGCCGACTGCGAAGCCGAACGCGAACAAGGTTATATCGCCAAGGAAAGGGTGATCGAACTGACTCGTGGCAAGGAAATAGCTGTGACACGCGATTATGGTCTCGACCGATACAAGCGGCTCGTCGTTGATATCAGCATCGATGGTGAAGATCTCGCCACGCGCCTTGTGGCCGAAGGCAGCCACCAAGTCTGGGACTATGATGGCGGTGCTCCAAAGCCAGACTGGTGCAGCCCGCACCGTAGATCGACAACATCGGGCCAAGTCAGCCCGTAGTTCTGCAAACCAAGCCGCTGCATTGCCCCGTAGCGTTCCTGTCTCTAGGTTCTGCTGAGAACGTACGACAGGAGCCACGCCAAAAATGATTTCCCGGAAGACGGCCGCTGCCGCATCTGTCCTGCTTGGTAACGCGGCCCTGTCCGCTTGCAATGACCCGGCCCCGGCCCGCACGGCGGCACCGGAAACTGCACCACCAGAAAATTCACTGCAAATCGAAACGGACCGCGCCCTGACAGGCAATGAAGTCAGCACGTCGGTCGGCGTACGCATCCTGACGGCAGACAAGCGCGTCGCTGTACTCGCCGGTCATATTGAGGCAGGCTTGGCACTCTACCGCGCGGGCGCGCCAGACCTCGCAGCGGCGCAACTCAATCACGCGGTGTCGCTTGAAACCCAATCGGAACGCAACGGATTTGGCGAATTTGGCTTCGACACCGGCGTCTATGAGACTGTTCACGCCGCCGCAACAGCCGGAACACCCGCAGAGGAC
>NZ_DFME01000090.1:15742-16522 GCF_002375605.1 Hyphomonas sp. UBA3601
CATATGGCTATGCGGCGACCGCGCGCGACGTGGCCCGTAATATGGAAGGCGCGGATGACCTGGTGCTGGAACTGGAATTGCTGGTCCGCATGTGGCCCGGCGACGGTCCGGTCATGGTCGATGCGGTTGCGCCTGAACCGGCCATGGGAACCCAGATCGCCCGGGCCCGACTGGCAGCCTCAATTCTTTAGCAGTGCGTCGATAAATCCGACCGCTTCGATAGAACTCCAGTCGGCATCCCCGGCCAGACGCGCGATCTCCACGCCGCTCGCATCGTACAGGATCGTCGTGGGAAAGCCCTGAACGCCACTATCGTAGACGATCTCATACTGTTCCGGCGTTGCGCTGTGGAACGTGATGTTGCTCGCACCCAGTTCACCGAGGCGCTGCGCGGCATAGGAAAGGTCTTCTTGGGCATCAACACTGATCGCAACCACTTCAAACCGGTCCCCGCCCCGCGCGGTCTGAAGCGCTCCGAGCGACGGCATTTCCTTTTCGCAGGGCGCACACCATGTGGCCCAGAAATTCACCAGGACGACTTTCCCCATGAACGCATCCAGCGAAACGGCTGAGCCGTCTTCCAGATAGAAGGGCGCGTTTGAGGCGGATGTTCCAGCCTGAGAGAAATCAAGTTTCTCGATTTCGCCTCTTGCATAGGCTTCCAACCTGTTTTCTGAAGGTTTTCCACCCCCTGCGCTCATCAGCGCATAGACAATTGCGATCAGGCCGATCAAGAAGAGGGCGATATAGGCCAGACGGGTCATGGGGCGCGGTCTCCAA
>NZ_DFME01000090.1:16724-18193 GCF_002375605.1 Hyphomonas sp. UBA3601
CAGGGCGGCCTTGATACGGTTGCCGAGGAATTAAGGAACGGATCGTTCCCTTTCCGCCGGGAGCTCGAAGACATTCATATGAATGTCGAAGCGCGCCTGAAGGAGCTGATTGGCGAACCCGCAGGCCGACTGCACACGGCGCGATCGCGCAATGACCAGGTCGTCACCGATTTTCGCCTCTGGACCCGCGGCGCACTCGACGAGGCCATGCAATTGGTCGCTGGCCTGCAGAGCGCTCTGGTCAGTCGCGCCGGCGAGAATACAGAAACCGTGATGCCGGGATTCACGCACCTCCAGACCGCACAGCCCGTCACACTGGGCCATCATTTGCTGGCCTATGCCGAAATGCTGGAACGCGACCGCTCGCGCCTGCTCGATTGTGCCGAGCGTTTGAATGAGTGCCCGCTGGGCTCTGCGGCGCTAGCTGGCACCGGATTCCCCATCGACCGAGACATGACCGCGGAAGCCTTGGGCTTTGCCCGCCCCATGGCCAATTCGCTGGATGCGGTGTCGGCGCGCGATTTTGCACTGGAGGCACTGGCGGCCCTGTCCATCGCTGCGACGCATTTGTCTCGCCTTGCCGAAGAGATCGTGCTCTGGACCAGTGCACAGTTCGGATTTGCGCAGCTCACCGACGCCTGGTCGACCGGTTCGTCCATCATGCCGCAAAAGCGCAATCCGGATGCTGCCGAACTGATCCGTGCCAAGGCCAGCCTGATTACAGGCCTCTACAGCTCCCTGCAGGGCGCGGTCAAAGCGCTACCGCTGGCCTATGCCAAGGACCTTCAGGACGACAAGCGCCTGACCTTTGAAGCCTTCGACACCTATAATCTTTGTGTTCGCGCCATGACCGGCATGATCGAGACGATCCGTTTCAAACCCGATAATATGCGCGCGGCAGCCGCGAAGGGATTTTCGACCGCCACCGACCTTGCTGATTGGCTGGTTCGTGAGCTGGGTCTTCCGTTCCGGGATGCCCACCATGTCACGGGCCAACTGGTCGCGAAGGCTGAGGAGAAGGCCTGCGATTTGTCAGATCTGACATTGGCCGACATGCAGAGCGTGAACTCCGAAATTACCGATGCGGTATTCGATGTGCTGACAGTTGAGGCGTCTGCCTCATCTCGGACATCTTATGGCGCTACAAGCCCTGTTCGCGTTGCCGAACAAGTGGCACAGTGGAAACAGAGACTTCGACTGGAGTAGTCATTGATGAAACGCCCTCTTCTTCTCGCTGCGGCGCTGCTCGCATCTGCCAATCTGGCCGCGTGTGGCCTGACCGGGGATTTGAAACGCCCTGACCCGCTTTGGGGTGAGCCAACCGATGGTCTGGAACCCGCTGAATTGCCGGACCAGAATCAGAACAACCTGCCAAGCCTACCGGACCGTGAAGACGAAGGCAGCGATACCGGAGCCGATGATGAATTGCTCGGCGGCGCGTAGGAAGCATTCCATGAAATTACCCAAGA
>NZ_DFME01000090.1:18312-20199 GCF_002375605.1 Hyphomonas sp. UBA3601
TCCATGAAATCACCCAAGCCAGTCTCCGCCGCGCGATGGATCGCCGGCATTACGGCCTTGTGCCTCGGCGCCGCATGCCAAAGCCAGCCAACGGCTCTGGTTGTCGAGGCGGTTGCACCCGTCGAAACGGTTGAACCGGTCGCAGTGGCGACGGAACTCGACACGACCGAACCAGACGGCCCGATCACCAATCAATGGGGCGGCGTCATCCCAGACGCCAAACCGACGACGCCCATAGACAATGGCGCGCTCGGCGAAATCGAGTAATTCATGCACCACTTTACTTATCAGGATGGCAGCCTTCATTGCGAGGGCGTGAATCTCAACAAGATTGCAGATGAAGTGGGCACGCCCTGTTATGTGTATTCATCCGCAACCCTGGTGCGACATGCCCGCGTCATCGCGGCGGCGTTCGAGGGGCAGGATTGCCTGATCGCCTTTTCGGTAAAGTCGAATGGCAATATTGGCGTCCTGTCGACACTTGCCCGCGAAGGCTGCGGCGCAGACGTGGTCAGCGGCGGCGAGTTGCAGCGCGCCCTTAGGGCAGGCATCCCGGCCGAGCGGATAGTGTTCTCAGGTGTCGGCAAGACCGCCGAGGAAATGCAGCTGGCCCTGCGTGCAGGCATTCACCAGTTCAATGTCGAAAGCGCCGCAGAGCTTCGGCGCTTGTCAGAGGTTGCCAGCATGACCGGCGCAGAATCGCCTGTGGCCATCCGGGTCAATCCGGATGTCGCGGCCGGCGGTCATCCGAATATCTCTACCGGCAAGAAAGGCGACAAGTTCGGCGTGCCGTGGAGCGATGCGGAAGACCTCTATGCTGAAGCCGCCACCCTGCCCGGCATCCGGATTGTGGGCGTTGATGTACATATCGGCAGCCAAATCGGCGATCTTGTCCCGATGCGCGCCGCGTTCGAAAAGGTCGTGGGCCTCACCAAACGCCTGCGTGAGGCCGGTCATGATATCGGCCGGATCGATCTCGGCGGTGGGTTGGGCATCCCCTACAAGGACAGCGACGCGCCAGCCCCGCCATCTGATTACGCGTCGATGATCGCCGAGGTGACACAGGATCTCGGCGTTCAGGTCATTCTAGAGCCCGGCCGCGTGATCACGGGTAATGCAGGAGTCATGCTCAGCACGGTTCTTTATGAAAAAGCCGCGCCGGAGACGGATTTCCTGATCATTGATGCAGGCATGAACGACCTCATGCGTCCGGCGCTTTATGATGCGCACCACGACATTCTGCCGCTTAATCAGGCTGGTGCAGGCGCAGAGCGCAAGACCTACGATGTGGTTGGCCCGATCTGCGAGTCGACCGACAAGTTTGCCAAGGGCCGCGAAATGACTGCTGTCCGCCCCGGTCAGCGGATCGCGTTCATGTCTGCAGGTGCCTATGGCGCTGTGCTGTCATCCTCTTACAATGCAAGACCGCTGGTTCCGGAAGTGCTGGTAAACGGGTCGTCATTTGACATCATCCGTCGCCGCCCGGACTTTGAAGAAATGATCGCCCTCGAAAAGGTTCCTGATTGGCTCACAAAGACGGCATGAAGGCGCTCAACGCCAAGGTTTCCGCCACGCGGCGGAAGCTGATGGTCTACGCCTTCTTCAAGGCGTTCTGGCCCTTCCTGACCTTTGTTGCGATCTTTCTCGCCATCGCCTTGGCGGGCGTCATTGATCGCATGGGCTCGGCCATGGCCGCTGTGGCGACGATCCTGTTTCTCGGCGGGTCTATCCTCTTCATCCTGCAAGGCGGACGGCGCTATACGCCTGTCAGCCGCGAGGATGCAGCTCGCCTGCTCGACCGACAGTCAGACCTGCGGCCTGTCTCGTCGCTAACCGACCGCCCGGCGAGCGTGAGCCGAGGATCGCAGAAGCTGTGGCAGAAGCATC
>NZ_DFME01000090.1:20309-30193 GCF_002375605.1 Hyphomonas sp. UBA3601
AGCCGAGGATCCCAGAAGCTGTGGCAGAAGCATCGCCTGCGCCTTTTGAAAGAAGCCCAACGCTTGAAACTGCCGTCCCTGTCGCGCGAGTGGAGCCGCCTTGATCCATACTGGATGCGCGCGGTCCTTCCGGCGCTTCTGGTCCTGATGGGCGTTTTTGCGGGTACGGATGCGAGCGCGCGCCTGCATCGCGCCCTGTTTCCAGATTATGGCGCCCTGGTTGGTGCAGACGGCATGGTGGTCGAAGCGTGGATCACGCCCCCTGAACACACGGGCCGCGCACCCATTTTCCTCACTCCGGAATTGCAAAATGTCCGCGTGCCGGAGGGCTCGGAAGTCACCTTGCGCACCGAAGCGCATAGCGCGCCGAAATTGGTTCTGAAGGGCGAAGCGACACGTAAGCAAAAATTCGAACCGACCCCCGATGGCGCCTTTGAAGCCCGCGCCCGGATCATGGAAGACACGCGCCTGTCGGTAAACTGGTGGGGCGAGCGCGCAAGCTGGCGCCTACTGACCTCGCCTGATGAGGCCCCTGAGGCCCGCTTCGTGAAAGCGCCTGAAATGGGCCGGCAAGACCGGACCGAAATTTCCTGGTCGGTTTCTGATGACTATGGCGTCTCGGCCCTGGAATTGCGGATCACTCTGCAAACCCCAAATCCAGCCGCGCCAGATGACGCAGACCATGTCGCCGTGCCGTTATCTGGTGCGGCGCCGACATCGGCCGAGGACATAACCCAACTGGACCTGACCCGTCATCGCTGGGCTGGTATGCCGGTGACGCTGCGCCTGGTCGCCACAGATGGGGCGGGACAGACCGGCCTGAGCGAACCGGTCGACTTCAAGCTGCCGGAAAAACTGTTTCTCGATCCAATCGCGCGCGTTGCTCAGGAAGTGCGTCTGACTGTGCTGCGCGAACCTCGCGACTATGCAGAGCTGGCAAAGAATGAAGACGCATTGCGCCAGGATGCACTGAATGTCACGGCGTCAAACCGCCTCGGGACCGCGCCGCCTGATATCCAGAAGGCCGCCCTGATGCTCGATGCCATGACCTATAAAGGCGAGCGTTACATTCGCGATCAGGGCGTGTACCTCACTTTCCGGACAGCCAAGGGTATTCTGGATGCAGCGGCCACGAAGGATGAGGCCGAACAGGTTGATCCCCTGCTCTGGGCACTAGCTCTGCGCGCGGAGTATGGCAGCGCCGCAGATGCCCTGAGACGGCTGGAAGCGGCGCGGCGTGCACTGGAGCAGGCCTTGCGGGACGGGGCCTCTGAAGACGAGATCAAGCAGCGGATGGAAGCCTTCCGTGATGCGGCCAATGAATACCTCGCTGCCAAGATGGCCGAGGCTATCGCGAATGGCGGCGAGCAGCCGCAAATGCAGATGGATCAGGAAGCGATGTCCGGTGGGCCCGATCTCGGCGGGCAGGATTTCGAAGACATGCTGAATGCGCTGCAGGACCTCACGGAGACCGGCGCAACGGATCAGGCCCGGCAGCTGCTTTCCGACATCACGAACATGCTGCAGAATCTCGAATTCCAGCAGGGTCAGTCCGGCTCGGGTGGCATGCCGGGCATGCCCGGTCAGCAAGCCGATGGCGAACAGGAAGACCTGCCGCCCGAAGAACAGGAACTGACCGATGCCATGCGGCGTCTGTCGGAAATCCTGCGGGAACAGCGCCAGCTGAATGATGACACGCTGGCCCAGGAACGTGGCGAGCGTCCCGGCCAGTCTGGACAGGAACAGGGCGGCCAACAGCCAGGCCAGCAGTCCGGGCAACAGTCTGGCACGCAGCAGGGACAGGATTCCGGTCAACCCGGTGGCGGAGAAGCCGGTAGCGGTCAGACTGAAGCCCCGCAAGGCGGCGGCGAGGAGAACGGCGAACGCCCCGGTAGCGGCGGCGGCGAATTTGCCGAAGGCAATGAGGGCGAAGGTACAGGGCCGGGACAATCGGAGTCACTTGCCGAGCGACAAGCCCGGCTGGGACGGCTGGTTGAGGAGTTCGCCCGCGAACAGGGTCTGGGCGCCGGAATCGAGGGCGAGAACGCCCTGGAAGGCCGGGTCGATCCGGACGCGTTGGAAGATATTCGGCGCGCCCAGAGACAGGCTGAAGATGCGCTTGAGCGTGGCAATGAGCGCAGGGCGGCACGTAATCAGGAAATGGCAACAAATGCCTTGTCTGAAATTTCGCGTGACCTTGCCGAACGGCTCGACACGCTGGAGCGAGAACGCAACGGACAGGACGCCCAGCAAAGCGACCCATTTGGGCGCCCATCGGGCGGGCCGGGAAACAGCGGTGAAGAGGTCAATATTCCGGACGCCACCGAACGCCAGCGCGCCAAGGACATCCTGGAAGAATTGCGCCAACGCTACAATGAATCCGATGATGAGGAAGAGCGCGAATACCTTCGCCGCCTGCTCGACCGGTTCTGACCTTGCCCTCCCGTCCATTCCCTGCCTTGATGCGGGCGAGGACGGGAGAACATGATGGCTGAACGCTGGACCTACACACATGGCCTGAAGGATCTGGGAAACGGGCTCTATGCCTGGCTGCAGCCGGATGGCGGATGGGGTTGGTCCAATGCTGGCCTGATCCGGGACGGTGACCAGTCTCTGCTCGTGGACACGCTGTTCGACATGCCGCTTACCCGCACCATGCTGGGTGCGATGCAGGATGCGACCGGTCTTGCGGCAGAGGACATTGGTGTCATCGTCAATACGCACGCAAATGGCGATCATTGCCATGGGAATGGCTGCTGTCCGCAGGCGGAGATAATTACGTCAGAGGCCAGCGCCAGGGAAATGATCGAAGTCCCGCCTGCCATGCTTGCCCAGTTCAAAAAGCTCGGCGGACAGCTCGGGCCTGCCGGCAGCTATTTTGCCGACATCTTTGCGCCGTTCGATTTCGATAGTGTGGAAGAGCGCGCGCCGACTCAGACATTTACAGGCCAAATGGACTTGAAAGTCGGTGACAAGGCGATTGAGTTGATTGAAGTCGGCCCGGCTCATACAGCTGGCGATGTGCTGGTGCATGTGCCGGATGACAAGACGGTCTTCACCGGCGACATCCTGTTCATTGAAGGCACTCCACTGATGTGGGCTGGCCCGGTCTCCAACTGGATCGGCGCTTGCAACCGAATTTGCGAGATGGATGTCGATGTTATCGTTCCTGGGCATGGTCCGGTGACGGACAAGGCGGGTGTGCGACGCGTTGCCGAATATCTGAAATTCGTCGACACAGAAGCGCGCAAGCGATTTGAAGCTGGTCTAAGTGCGCGCGACGCTGCGCTGGATATTGCCCTCGGGGACTATTCAAGCTGGGGCGACGCCGAACGCATCGCCGTCAATGTCGATACGCTCTACCGGGAGTATCGCGGGGACGGCGTGGTTACACCCGTGATCGAATTGTTCGGCCTGATGGCTGAAGTGCAAGAGACACAGCGCGCCTAGCGGTTGGCGCCCGGCACCCATTTCACATCATCTGCGCCATTATTGTTTGCGACACGGCCTGCGACGAAAATCCAGTCTGACAAGCGATTGATATAGGCAAGCGCCTCAGGGCTGACGATTTCGTCTTCCATCGCAAATACTTCCGCCACTTCCCGCTCGGCCCTGCGGCACAGCGTCCGCGCGACATGGAAGTGCGCGGCGAGATCACTGCCGCCCGGCAGGATGAAGCTGTCCAATGGGGCGAGATGCTCGTTCATCGCGTCGATTTCGGTTTCAAGCCGTTGCACCTGACTTTCAATGATGCGCAACGGAGTCCATTCCAGCGGCTTGCCCCGCTCTGGCGTGGCAAGGTCGGCGCCGAGATCAAAGAGGTCATTCTGGATACGGCGGATGGCGGCAAGCATATCACCCTCGGCCTTGAGCGCGGCCACACCGAGGGCGGCATTGGTCTCGTCCACCGTGCCATAGGCCACAACACGCGGGTGCCATTTATCAACAGGCTCACCCGTCGAAAGGCGTGTCTTTCCCTTGTCTCCGGAGCGCGTGTATATCTTGTCGAGCTTGACCATGTTGCTGCCCTCAGAATCCTATCTTGATGGCACCAACCACCATGCCTAGACCGACGAGCAGCGCGATCACGATAGCCTGTACCAGAACCCGCAGGCGCATAAGCTTGTTGGAACGGCTTGCCTGATTGTCATCGGTCCGCGCCAGATTGGCGATGCCGAGCCCCAGCACGATTACCAGCGCCGCAAGCGCGATGTAGAAGCCTGTCATCAGAATGGTTTGCATGAGGCAGCCTTTCAATCAGCATGAAGGTGAGAGCATAGAGCGCGACAGACGGTTTGCCACGCGCAAAGCGTCGCGGGGATCAGCTGCCGCTTTCCATGCGTTCCGCCAGAGACGTAATCCGGCTTGCCGCCTTGACCAGGGCTTCGGCGGCCCTGGCTTCGCTGGTGGCGCTGCCGGGCGCTGAGCGGCGCGCTGAATCCAGTTCGTCCAGCAAGGCCAGCGCCGTGATCAGCAGAAGGCGCTCATCGCCAATATCACCCACCGCGCCTGCGATCTGGGTAACTCGCGCGTCGAGTTGTTTCGACAGGGCCTCGATACGGCTTTCCTGTCCGGGCGCGCAGGCAATGGAATAGGACCGGCCGCGCAACTGGATATCCGCTTTAGCCATCCTGCTGCCCTTCCCGGCCGATCGCCGCGCGGACTTCTTCAATGGCTGAGCCAAGTGCTTCGCTCGCCTCGTCGGCAAGCGCCTGCAATTGCTGCTCACGCGCCAGCGACGCATCAAGCTGCTGGGCAAGGTCAGAACGGTCAGAAACGAGAGCGGCAAGCTCAGCTTTGATCACGTCCGGATTGCCGGCGCGGGCCATCAGACTGTCGAGCGCGCCTTCCAGTCGTGACAACGCCTCGTCGAGCTGGCGGATGGCAGGATCGATTTCACTCATATACACAATGAAGTAACGGTATTATCCCAATCCGCCAAGCGACTTGACGCAACGGCCTTAGTCTGGCCTACGACTTCCGCAAACCAAAGGAGACCAGCAGAATGGCTGTCACGAACCGCGACATGGCTAATGCCGTCCGCGCCCTATCCATGGACGCCGTCGAGGCGGCCAAATCAGGTCATGTTGGCCTGCCGCTCGGCATGGCAGATGCTGCAACCGTACTGTTCCGGAAATTCCTGAAATTTGACCCTACCCAGCCTGACTGGCCGGACCGAGACCGGTTCATTCTGTCGGCGGGCCACGGCTCGATGTTGATCTATTCGCTGTTGCACCTCACTGGGTACAAATCTGTCAGCCGGGACGACATCCGCAATTTCCGTCAGCTGGGCGCCAATACGCCGGGCCACCCGGAAAACTTCGTCACCAAAGGCGTTGAGACGACCACAGGCCCGCTTGGCCAGGGCATCGCCACCGCCGTCGGCATGGCGATGGCAGAGCGCCATCTGAATGCGCGCTTCGGCGACGACCTCGTTGACCACAAGACGTATGTGATTGTTGGCGATGGCTGCCTGATGGAAGGCGTCAGCCAGGAAGCGATCACGCTCGCGGGCCACATGAAGCTCGACCGCCTGATCGTCCTCTGGGACGACAATTCGGTCACCATCGACGGCAACATCGATGTCGCAGATTCCACCGACCAGTGCGCACGGCTTGAAGCCTCCGGCTGGATCACCCGCAAAGTGGACGGCCATGACGAGAAAGACGTCGAGGCGGCCCTGAAATGGGCCCAGAAACAGAAGCAGCCTGTTTTCCTCGCGATCAAGACCATCATCGGGTATGGCGCGCCGAAGCTGGCCGGTACCGGCAAGGCTCATGGCGGTCCTTACGGCCCCGACGAGATCGCCGGTATCCGTAAGAACATCGGCTGGCCTCACGCGCCATTCGAAATTCCAGACGCCATCGAAAAAGCCTGGAAGAAAGTCGGCGAGCGTGGCGTTGAGGCTCGCAAGGCCTGGAAAGAGCGTCAGATGGCCTCCCCGCACAAGGGTGAGTTCAATGCGGCCATGGCCGGTCGCCTGCCGAAAAATCTCTCAAAGGCGATCATCAAACACAAGAAGGCTGTGGTTGAAGGCGGCGAGAAGAAAGCCACCCGTCAATGGAGCGGCGCGGCACTGGAAGTCATCACCAATCTCGTGCCCGAAACGGTTGGTGGTTCAGCTGACCTGACGGGGTCCAATAATACTCGAACCTCTTCAACCACGGCAATGACACCGTCTGACTGGGCCGGTCGTTATGTACATTATGGTGTTCGCGAACATGGCATGGCTGCGGCGATGAACGGTATGGCGTTGCATGGCGGCATCATCCCCTACTCCGGCACATTCCTGGTCTTTGCAGACTATAGCCGCGCCGCAATCCGACTTGGCGCCCTGATGGGCGCTCGCGTGGTACATGTCATGACCCATGATTCCATTGGTCTTGGCGAAGACGGCCCGACCCACCAGCCGGTTGAGCAAGTCGCCTCGCTCCGCGCTATGCCGAATATGCGGGTCTTTCGCCCTGCAGATGGCGTTGAAACGGCCGAGTGTTGGGAAGTGGCGCTCAGCAATGCCGAAGGCCCCGCCACGATGGCACTGACCCGCCAAGGACTGGCCCCGTCGCGCAAGGAGCATACGGACGAAAACCTCAGCGCACTCGGTGGCTATGTGATCTCTCCATCAGGTGTGAAGTCGCGCGAAGCTGCCGTGTTGATCGCGACCGGTTCGGAAGTGGAGATCGCCCTTCAGGCCCAGGCCGACCTTGTCAAAGAGAAGATCCATGTCCGCGTTGTGTCGATGTCATGCATGGAATTGTTTGCCGAGCAGGACGAGAAATACCAGCGCGACACACTCGGGGGTGACCTGCCAAAAGTGGCTGTTGAAGCCGGCGTGCGCTTTGGCTGGGACCGCTGGCTTGGACCTAAAGGTGCCTTTGTCGGCATGGACGGTTTTGGAGCGAGCGCGCCTTACCAGAAACTGTATGAACACTTCGGCATCACCGCAGACAAGGTGGCCGAGGCAGTAAAGAATCTGATCTAACTGGTCTTGAATAGGTCCATCTGGCGAGGATCAATGTAGCGTTTACGGCGTGGTTTGGTCCGGCCAGACCGGAAATAGAGATCATCGGTATGATCTTCCACCGGCGGCTGTTCAGCCGCCGGTTTTTTCTTGGGTGCCTTCGGCAAAGGCATGATCCCCGCCTGATCGACCAGCTTCCACCAGGTCACAGCCAGGACAGGGTTGCCCTCATTGTCTTCGTATTTTTGGAGATGCCCGTGTGGGCCATTTTCACCTGCATGCGATGACAAGTAGGCCTCGGCCTCTTCTTCGGTGACATCTATCCAATCGGTCGCGAGCGAGTCGATCTCGTGCTCTGGCACCAAGGCTTCGGCCTCTGCGCGTGTACGCGCCACTTTCACGCCCGGCTTCAGGGCGTCTTCTACACGTGTCGCAATGGGAAAGGCATGACTCATGAGGGTCAGGTAAGCAAGCCCGGTGCCGCCGTCCAGCCAGTATCTGCCGACTGGGTCAATCGCATGGCCGCCAGACGTGCCAGTCGCAGGGTGACGGCCTTGCGCCGAGCTGCCGACAATTTGTCTTCTGGCGCCGCCCGAACTACCGCCCCGCCAAATGCGTCGGCCACGATCAAGCCGGTTTCATCCGGGATCAGATCGTGCGGAAAATCGTTGGCGACCGCGAAATAGAGTTGGTCGCAATAAGGCAAATATTCCGGCCATTTAGAATCCGCGCGGAAATCGGCAATTGAGGATTTCACCTCTACGATCCATATCTCACCGGACAGGCCAATCACCGCGATGTCCGCTCGGCGATTGTTGGCTAGGCTCATTTCCGTCACGCCAAAAAAGCCGAGCCCGCCGAGCAAGCGCCGGGTTCCTCGGACGATTTCGCCCGCCCGCGTGTTCGGAACACCAAGATCTGCCAGATCCGTCATGAGTCCTTCAATTTTGTTCGCCCAATGTTCCGAAAACCGTAAGGTCGATGCCACCTACAGGTCAAGCCCACGCTGCGTCGGTGATCGCGCTCTCCATAAAGTGATTAAAATCGGGAACGAATCTGATCCAGCGCGCGCTCTTGCCCGTAGAGACTGTGTTAGTTTGGCAACAAGCCACCTCGCAGAAGGAGATGACCCGTCATGGCAAACGCCTATAGCTCCAATGGCCCGGCGGATCGATCATACGTCAAGAAGGCCATGAAGACCCCCATGCTGGAAGCCGAGCATGAACTGGAACTGGCCCGGCGCTGGCGCGAGGAAGAAGATGAACGCGCACTTCATGAGTTAACTCGCGCCTATCTCCGCCTTGTCATCGCAATGGCCTCGAAATTCCGCCATTACGGCCTTCCCATGCCGGACCTCGTCTCCGAAGGGAATGTCGGCCTGATGATGGCCGCGGCCCGCTTTGAGCCCGATCGCAAGGTGCGCTTCTCAACCTATGCGAGCTGGTGGATTCGTTCTTCCATTCAGGATTTTGTGCTTCGCAACTGGTCTATCGTACGAACAGGTACGACCTCTTCACAGAAATCTCTTTTCTTCAATTTGCGTCGCCTGCGCGCCCGAATCGATGATACTGGCGACGGTGTGATGACCAAGGAAAACCGGACCTGGATCGCCGAACATCTCGGCGTGCCGGAACGGGATGTCGAAAACATGGCGGCGCGCCTATCTGCGTCTGACCGATCCCTGAACGCACCCATGGCCGTTGATGGCGACGGTGAATGGCAAGACTTGCTGCCTGATGCCGCGCCCATTCCGGAGCAACAGGTGATGGAATCGCGCGACTCGACACGCCGGAAGGAGTGGATCGCCAATGCGCTGAAAGCACTTAACCCCCGTGAGACGCACATCATCATGCAGCGACGCCTGTGCGAAGACTCCGTCACGCTGGAAACGCTAGGCCACGAACTTGGAATCTCCAAAGAACGTGTACGGCAGATCGAACATCAGGCACTTGGCAAACTGCGTCGCGCGCTCGAACGTATTGTGGGAGACCCGGACGAATCCGGCCTGCTGCCCGGCACCTAATTGGTTGGAGCTTCCACCAATTCAAAATTGAGCGGGTGGGATATTTCCATCTCGTCCCCTCGCACATAGCCGCGCGCCAATACACCCAGCCCCAGCGCCTCCTGACACAAAGATGCCGCGGCCGTCTGGATCTGCAGCCGGAGTGCCGAGTTCTGCAGCGACAAGTCACAGACTGCACCAAACCCTTCAGCTCCCCGCATACCGGATACCTGTCCGCGCACGAGCTGGAAGCCTTCATAGGCCTTCGGTAAATCGCTGGCATAGGGAATGCGGTATTCCACAGCACGCCACAGGCCGATCTCCTCGCGACGCGCATCACGCTCAAACTTCAGCAAGGGCGCATTTGCCGCCGCAGTGTCCGGGTAAACACGCACGCGGGCCCCGCCCCTCTTCACCATCTCGGCGTTAAGCCAGAGCGTCGGCCCAAGCGCGTCAACAATCTGGGCATGGGCCACAGTGCCCGGTCGTAGCGGTCACGCGTCAGGCCTCCATAGTGGAGCTGGACGTCCCGGCCGAGCACTATGTCTTCCATCATGCGCTTGGACTCGGTAGGATAAGGTTGCGGCGCGTGATCCCGGTAACCTCCCGAAGGCGCCTCGATCCCGACTAGCCGCACGCTTTGCCCGGTATCGAGTACGATCGTGTCACCATCAACAACGCGCACAACCCGGCCGCGCTCTCCCGGCTCCAGACTGTCCAGCGGACCCGGCGCACCGCACGCAACAAGGGTCATGCAGCCCATCTTCAATCGCGCCATACCAATCGCCCATCCTCAGCGTCGCAGCGCAGAACCGACAATTGGCGACTTCAATCCTTCCGGTTATTCCCGTATAGCCGACCCTACTCAAGCGGTCCCGTAGCTCAGCAGGATAGAGCAACAGATTCCTAATCTGTAGGTCG
>NZ_DFME01000090.1:30533-31840 GCF_002375605.1 Hyphomonas sp. UBA3601
TCGACGTTAAATGAATTGCCGATGGGGACGGGTTCAGATGAGCGAATCCAAGACGCCAGTATTTGTGTGTCCTGAGGACCAGCAAGCCTTTGCCAAGGTGTATGAGCATGCTGATACTGCCAGCCAGTTGATTGCAGAACATGGCACGCCGCCATTCCCCAACACATTCGCGCTGATGTATGCGTATGCAGCAAAGTCCGACAACAAGGTTGTGGTTGCGGTCGACGAAATGCTGGAGCGGGGCGCGCTTTGCCAATATGAAATCGACGAAGTCTACAACATGCATTTGCGCCCTACCGACGATCACGCCAAACGCGAGAACATCGGACGGGAAGTTGAACAGCAACTCTCAAGCATCCTGGACCTTGTGGGTACCAGTATGGAAAACAGCGACCAGTTCGAAGTTGCGTTGACGCAGATTGAACGCGGCCTGTCTGATTCAAGCTCGTCAGCTGCTCTCTCCTCTGCCGTTGCGCGCCTGATGTCGGAAAGTCGTCGGATGACCGATCAGAGTCGTCGCCTCAGCGATGGTCTAATGGCCTCAATGAAGCAGATCGAACGCCTGCAACATGAGCTCGAGGCGGTTCGCAATGAAAGCATGCGCGACCCGCTCACCTCCATCTACAATCGACGCGCCTTCGACCTACGCCTCGCCGCAGAAGTTGAGGCGGCAAACAAACAGGGTTCGAGCCTCTGTCTGGCAATGGCAGACCTTGATCATTTCAAACGCGTGAACGACAATTTCGGTCACCGGGTAGGAGACGAAATTCTGAAGATTTTTGCTTCAATCGTCACCAACAACATCAAGGGCAAGGATCTCGTAGCGCGCTATGGGGGCGAAGAGTTCGCAATTATCTTACCTGCAACAGGCCTGCAACAGGCCACCCGGTTGATTGATCGCATCCGTGAACAGATGTCTGAAAGGAAGCTCGTCCTGAAGGGAACCAAGACACCCATCGGCGCCATCACGGCCTCGTTCGGCATTGCCCAGCACCAGCCGGGTTTGACCGTTAGCGGCCTGATCGAGCAGGCTGACCAGCGATTGTACCTGGCCAAGAGCAATGGCCGTAATCGTGTTCAGTCAGACGATCTGGCCTCCAACGCTGCTTGATTTGCACGCCAGCATGATCGACGTCATGATCCCGCACGCATCTGAATAAGCTGGTCTTCGGAATTCAGTATCCGTTTGAGCTCCTCTCGCGCAGCGTTGAACCTTTGTTGCGCGTCCGCAATTTCCGACCGCTTGCGATCCATATCATGCAGAACCCGTCTGGAATGACCGTATCGGCTTGAAAGCATCATCGCGT
>NZ_DFME01000090.1:31911-41925 GCF_002375605.1 Hyphomonas sp. UBA3601
ACATCTCCGCCCGCCTGGTCAGCACTGGCGAACTCCTCCTGCAATGCATCCAGTTGCTTCCCAAGATCGCGCAGCTCGGTTTGTACAATTGCAAGGGATTGCTCCGCTTTCTGTCGCTTCAGCGCGACGAGCTTGAGCAATTTCGGGCGAGAACCTGTCATTGGGCGCCCCCGGTCTGCTTGCGAATGCGATCGACGAAACTGATTGCAGCTGCAACGGCTGCGAAATGGTCAGGATGGATTTCCTCATCAATATCTACCAACCGGTAGATGGACCGAGTCGACGGTGGATCCCGGTAGATTGGGATATCATTGGCCGTGGCAGTTTCGCGAATCTTGGCAGCCAGATGGTCGACACCCTTGGCGACACAGACGGGTGCACGGCCCCCCTCCGGATCCCATTTCAAGGCCACGGCATAGTGTTCCGGGTTGACCATGACGACGGTCGCTGTTTTGACATTCTGCATCATCTGGTTCCGACTCATGCTGGACGCCTTCTCGCGCCGCTTCTGCTTGAGCTGAGGATCGCCTTCGCTTTGCTTCTGCTCCTTTTTAATGTCCTCTCTGCTCATCTTGAGCTTGTTGGAATGCAGCTGCCGCTGCAGCGGCAGGTCAATCGCAGCGAGGACGAACTGAAACACACCGAAGATAAGGAACAGCGTCAGCACCTGGCCAAAGGTGAAATTGAAGAAATCGCTGAGCTCCACCGCACTACTCGCATAGTAATGCTGTGCAAACCCATACAGGAACACAGCCGCGAGCCCGCCAGCAAAGAACATTTTTGCCATATCCTTCAGGAAGTCCAGCAGACCCTTTGTACCGTACTTCTTCTTCAGGTTTTCGGTTGGCGAAATCTTGTTGAACTCGGGTTTGATCTTCTTCGCCGAGAAGGCAATCGATTGCTGGATAACCAGCGTGGCGAGTACAAGGGCCGCCATGATCGCAAACAAGGGTATCACCTTGACCAATGTGCGCGCCAGCCAAGCTTTCGTTGCTCCGCCACCGTCGTTGAAAACGTCCGCCGCATAGCTGTCAGCGTGATACATCAATGCGGAAAATTCGCTGAACATGGCCCCCGCCACAACGGCACTGAACATGATGGCAGCGATGATAACGCCAGCGAACAGGGCAAACGTATTGGCTTCCTTGGACTGGGCGACATTCCCTTCGCGACGCGCCTCACGTCGCTTTTGTTCGGTGGCCTCGAACTCCTTCTCGCCACCACCTGATTGATCCTCGGCCATTGCCTACCTCACCACCAGCCGATCGAACCGGAGACCCGATCCATCCAGACTATCAGAATAGTTGACACCGAAATGGCCAGAAGCACAAACCCCGCTCCGATCATAAAGGGGGCGCCCACAAATGCCACCATCAGCGATGGCAGCGCCTTATTAATAAAGCCGAGCGAGATGTTGTAGAGCAGGTTGATCGCCACAAAGGGCCAAGCGATCAGCACGGCAAACTTTATGGCGTTGAACATGCCCTCAATGACAAAGGACTGATCGAACTGCGTGAGCCCCCCAACCGGAATTTCGATGTATATTTCAGCGAGTCTAACAAATACGCTGACATGGTAGTCTGCCGACAAGAGTAGGACGGCACCCGCCATGGCCAACATGTTCGAGACCACCGTCTGCGCCTCAGCATCCAGCGCAATGCCGAGCATTTGCGAAAGCCCGATCGTTTGGGCGATCAGTGATCCGGCCATGTTCAGAATCCAGATGGATGTGCGCAGCAATACACCCAGGCCCAGCCCGATTATGGTTTCCGCCCCCAGGAGACCGACAAAGTTCGCAATTGAGATATCAACAGGTGCCGTGACGATGCCGGACATGGCAAACAGGGTGGCCACGCCCAGTAACAGCGACATGCGCACACGCATCGGCACGGTCTGGTCGCCAATCCCCGGCATCAGGAATACGACAAAGGTCAACCTGGCGACGATCAGCATGAAAAGGATAATCCAGGCCGAAAGTTGTGGCCCGATTGGAAGTCCTTCCAGCATCAGACGACGCCGACGATGTACGGCTTGCTCTTGGAACCGATTTCCTCATACGCCAGAACGGAGTTGCGCACGCCCTTGCTCGCCAGAACAGTTTGCAGGAAACGTCTCCGACGGGACGAGGTTGCCACGGAGGCAACAACACCTTTCTGAGCCATTTCGTTCAACTTGGCCTGCACCGCTGTCGTCAGTTCTCCAAACATTTCTGGAGGCAGGGCAATATCCGATCCGCCATCCTCGCGGGAGATTTCGTGCTCGTTGAACTTTTGTTCCCAATTGGTGGAGAGCTGGAGCAGCGGAAGGCGGCCTTGACCGTCCTGAAGGCGATCGACAATCTGGAATCCGAGCCGCTGGCGAACGAGTTCCACAATGCGCGACGGCGCGCTTGACTGGGCTTTGACCTCGGCAATTGTTTCAACAATCAGGAACAGATTACGAATCGACACGCGCTCCTCGAGCAGCAGGCGCAGCACTGATAGCAGAAGTTCAGGACTAACCTTCCCGGGAATGTATTCATCAAGGAACCGCCTGTTGGACGCAGCACGTTCGCTGTCGCTGATATGAGTCAAGGCATCCAGCGTGTCCAGCATAACCATGCGTGTAAAGACGAGTGTGAAGTTTGCCTGAATGACTTCAAGCATGTGAGTCGCGAGAACTTCCGTCGGCTCGACCGCTGGGATACCAGCAGCAGACAGCTCTTGCTTCTTTGTACTTGGCAACCAGCGGGCGGCTGCCTTGTAAACGGGTTCTTTGACCTTCTCACCCTGTAGGTGTGGCAGTTGCCCATCTTCCATCAACGCCAACAGCGAGCCCGGGCGCACAAGACCTGTATCTACCCGCACACCTTGAATTCGAATGCGGTATTCGTTCTTCCCGAGCGTTGGGTTGTCCGTCATCCTGATGGACGGCAGAACGAAGCCATATTCTTCTGCAATATACCTTCGAATCTTGTCGATTCGACTTTCAAAGCCACCTGCCCCCTGCAGCACCATGCCCACCAGATCTGGGGCAACCTCCAGGTGGATCTCGTCGGAGTGAATAGAGTCACCAATGACGAGGCTGGTTTTCGGCTCTTCAATTTCGCCAGCTTCCGCTTTCGCGGCTAGGTCGCGCTCCCGCCGGCGAATATAGAAAGATGCCGCCGCGAACGCCGCTGCAGCCAGCATGAAAGGAAGAAACGGCAGACCCGGAAACAGCGCGAAAATTGCGAGAATCCCCGACACGATCATCAGGGATGTGGCATTCGCGCCCAGTTGCGCGCCGAGCGCCAGATCGATTGCACCGTCCTCACGGCCTTTCGCCAGAAGCATTGCCGCCGACACTGATACGATAACGGAAGGGATTTGGGAGACGAGACCGTCCCCTACGGTCAAAATGGAGTAATTGTTCAGCGCCTGAGTGAAGCTGAGCCCGTGTGCGGCAAGGCCAAAGCCGACGCCCGCAACGAGGTTCAAGGCGGTGATGAGCAAGCCAGCGATCGCATCGCCCTTCACGAATTTTGACGCACCGTCCAGGGAACCCAGGAAGGAAGCTTCTTCCTGCTCCTTCTGACGACGGTTGCGCGCCTCTTCATGACTGATAGCGCCGACAGCCAAATCGGCATCAATGGCCATCTGTTTGCCCGGCATCGCGTCCAAAGCAAACCGCGCACCAACCTCCGCCATTCGGCCGGCGCCTTTGGTGATGACCATGAAGTTCACAATGACCAGCACCGCGAACACAACCAGACCCACAAACAGGTTTCCGCCCATGATGAACATGGCGAAGCCTTCGATGACGTTGCCGGCAGCGTCGGTACCCGTATGGCCCTGGCTGATGATCAGTTTGGTCGAGGATACGTTCAGCGCCAAGCGCAGCATCAGCGATGCCAGAAGCACGCTCGGGAATGACGAAAAGTCCAGGGGCTTTTCGATGAAGATACTGGTCGTGAAAATCAGAATGGCAAACGCGAAGGACGCCGTGAGACCGATGTCCATAACCCAAGCCGGGACGGGCAATACCATGATGAGAATAATCGCCATCAAGCCGATCGCGAGGATGGCGGTCGGCTTTGACAAATCGAAGAAGCGTGAGGTCGGCATGGCGGCCCTAATTCGAAATCATGGGGAGAACGGTATTATTAAAGAAATCAAGGCAAATGCGCGTCATGTACCCAAGCGACAGGAAGAACACGACGACGACGGCCAAAATCTTTGGCACGAAGGTAAGCGTCATTTCCTGAATGGAGGTGAGCGCCTGTAGCAAGCCTATTACAAACCCAAGCACCAGCGTGACAGCAAGAATGGGCAGCGCCATCATGGCCGCCGCCCAGAGCGCACCGCGCAACACTTCAAAGATGGCGAGTTCGGTCATGTGTGGCCGCCCTGATCAGACCGGCATCCGAAGCAATTCCTGATAGGCTTCAACGACCTTGTCCCGAACAGTCACGGCGGCATCAAGGACCAACTCGGCCTGAGCTAGCGCTTCGACCATGGCATGGGGATCCGCGCCGGACACAGCGGTCTGCATGGCTGTCTGCTCAGCCTCCTGCAGAGCAGCCTTGAAGGTCGAGAACCCCTCTGCCACCCCCGACTTTTCAGCCGGGTTTGTTGCTGGTTTGTCAGAAACCTGGGCCGGCTTGATCGAACCGAGCGCTGCGTATGCACTGAAGCTTACATTGGACATTCTGCCCCCCTTTAACGCCTGAGAATATCGAGAAGTGACTGGTACATGCTTCGCGCCTGCCGGAACGAGTTCAGGTTGGCCTCGTATCCGCGATTCGCTTCGCGCATATCAGCCATTTCAGTGACCAGCGACACGTTGGACGCTGTCACATATCCTTCTGCATCCGCCAGCGGACTGGCGGGATCATAACTGCGCTCGCCTTCGGTTTGATCGAGCTCGATGCGTGTCGCAATGAAGGCGTCCGCAGCAGTCGGTGCCTGCTCGACGGACAGAATCTTGCGGCGGTAACCGGGCGTGTCGGCATTCGAAACATTCTGGGACGAGATATCGATTCGTTTCGACTGGAGCTGCATACCGGAAACAGCCTGCATCATCGTGGCTTTGAGTGAGTCCATGAATTACCCTTTCCGACCAATGGCTGTGCGAAGGAGGTCAAGCGACTTTGTGTAGACTGAGACCGCCATTTCGTGCTGACCCTGCGCGTCGGTTGCGCGGAACATTTCGAGCTCGAGGTTTACAGAGTTCCCGTTCGGCGAGTTTGCGAAATCCGTCTCGAACGTCTTGAAAGCTGGGTCGCCGGCATCGACGGCTCCGCTTGATGCAGCTCGCGCGAGAAAGTCCTGAAAGGCTTCGACGTGTTGCGCCTTGTAATCAGGATCGTTGGCATGGGCGATATTTGTCGCCGATACTTTCTGACTCTCAGCAGCATGGCGCGCCATGGCGCTGTAAACATTCAGGACATCCAGATTGAGAATCGCCACAGAATCGCTCCTAGTTAATACTTTGGAAGAATTGCCGGGGTAATTTGAAGAAAGAGTTAACGAATAGGCGAGATCTGTTTACTTGTTGCATCCGACCCCCAATTTTCCTGATCGCCTGTACCGAATCTGGGGAACCGTCACGGAGGTATCACCGGGACTGATTCTGATTGGCGGGATCAGCCAGTTCGCCCGTCTGGGAAATGAAATTCGGGTTCGCACGCGTCAGGGTGAGGTGTTCGGAGAAGTGCTCGCCGTCTCCGGCGGTCATGTGAAAGCAATGCTTTACGGTGAATCTGATGCGATCCTAATTGGCGATCGAGCTGTGTTGGAACAGGAAGCCTATGTCGAGCCCGGTGATCATTGGCTCGGCAAGATCGTGGACTACCGAGGCACGATTTCCGGCGAGAGCGCTATAGCACCAGCCGCCAACACCACTCGCCGCCCGCTGAGAGCATCTCCCCCGGCGAACACAACCCGCAAAAGCCTAGGCCAGCGCCTTTCCACCGGGTGGATGATCACTGACACGATCCTACCGATCTGTCAGGGTCAGAGAATGGGCCTGTTTGCCGGGTCTGGTGTCGGTAAATCTACCTTCCTTGGTTCGCTCGCTGCTGGCGTGAAAGCGGACCGCGTCGTCATTGCCTTGATCGGCGAACGCAGCCGGGAAGTGAATGAGTTCGTCCACAAGACTCTGCCCAAAGACGTCCTGTCTCGAACGGTCATTGTAGCTGCGACTGCCAATGACCCACCTGGAGCCAAGAAACGCGCCGCGCTCTGCGCGATCGCGACTGCGGAACATTTTCGGGATGAGGGGCACCAGGTCCTTTTCCTGTTTGATTCCATCACACGTTTTGCCGAAGCACATCGTGAAGTATCTCTCTCAGCTGGAGAGACTCCCGCCCTCAACGCCTTTCCACCGTCAACCGTACGCGCCATTGCCGAAGTCGCGGAACGGACCGGCCCTGGTGCGCAAGGCCAAGGCGATATTACCGCAATCTTTTCCGTCCTGGTGGCTGGATCGGATATGGAAGAGCCCGTAGCAGACATGGTCCGTGGGGTTCTGGATGGTCATATCATCCTGTCGCGGGAGATATCCGAACGCGGACGGTATCCCGCTATTGATGTTTTGCGCAGTGTCTCGAGATGTCTACCAGATGCGGCCAAACCAGATGAAAACAGAATCATCAAGGATTACCGACGGACGATTGCACTCTATGAAGAAATCGCGCCGATGCTGCGCGCCAATCTGTATGAGCGAGGACATGACGCAGCCGGAGATCGATCCATCGAACGCTTCCCGCAGCTGGACAATTTCGTTTCAGAGCCGAATACCGGACATATTCCACAAGCCTTCCAGCACCTTCAGGGCTTGTTGGACCCTGTTGAGGCCGCCGAAAAATCCTAGCTCGACACGATGCTGAGAAACAGGTTCTGGCTGGCGGTCGATCCGAAGCCCGCCGCGTTGTTGAGCAGCGTCAAAGCCACAGATCCGGAAGAAAGCGAGGACTGACCATTGGCGATCGAGTCCATCGTGTGAAAGCGCTGGAGTACCTTGTCCATGACGTCCTCATTGGCCAAGTCCGTAATCTTACTGATAGAAAACACGCTCAATACGCGCTCTTTCAGAATATCTGCCTGCTGGTCGACGTCCAACTGCTGCCAAGAAGTGGGCAAGTTCAGCGCCGTTTCCAAGACAGTCCGGGTCGGAACGTCTCCCAAAAGGCGGTAGAGATTTGCCTCATCGCTGGACCCCTCGCGGACAAGATCCCCGACCTTGGCCTCATAGTTCAGGCTGAGCTTCATATTATTGTCGACATTGCCGACAGCCGAACGAAAGGCTGCGCGCTCAAAGTCATCCGCAAGCGACGCGATTGTATCCTGTGACAGGGAGATTTTGCCATCGGTGACCGTAAATGTGGTGGCAAATGCAGTATAGGCCGGACTGTTAAGGCGCTTGAGAAAGCTACTGTCAGGATCGGCCTGCTCTTCCATCATGTGACGGAGGAAGCCGACTTTCCACTCTTCCCCGCCTAGATCAAAAGATGTCAATGAGATACGCAGCAGGCGCCGATCAGAAAGAAAGTCTTCTATCGCGACCGGAGACGACATCTTCTCCTGAAAATATTCACGATCATTCCGAACACTGGCGGAATCTGTGAAACCTTCAAACTGCTTGTCAAAGGTGGATTCCAGGAATTTCCACCCGCCATATCCTGTGATCGGGATGACCGGCTGATAGACCATGTCAGGCGACCTGTGCCTGCTCAGTAAACTGTGTTTTCAAACTAGCGACTTTTAGGAGTTCAGCTTCGATCGCAATGATGTTGCGCAGGTGGCAAAGTGCCGAATAGAAGTTTCCGCGATCTAGCATGGAGCGCAAAACGCTCAGCAGTTTGCGATCGATGGATTCAAATACGTCCTCCAGGCGCTCACACTCGTCAAGAATGGCTGGAAGAACGTCATCTTCTTGTAGATCGCCGGTTATGATGAGCTGAATTGCGTAGTAGACACGCTTTGTAGGCGTATCGACATCCTGTGGCTTAAGGGCATCGCGGCACCGGAGAATACGGGCATTGTCATCCACAACGCGCACTGTCGACGGTTTGTCGCCATTTTCAAGCATTGCTCCGTTTACGACAAAACGTTCGCCTGCGGCCAGTTTGAGGACTAGTCCGGACACTATTTGGCTGCCATGATTGCTGGATTTGGAACATGGCCTGCAAGGCCTTGCATAATGATTTCATTGATCTCGACCAGTTCGGAAATTTCCGCTTCGCGGGAGAACACATGATAGCTGATCCGGCGCACAGATTCGGCAAGCGCGATCAGATTTTTCTTGAGAGTGGGCTCGAGCTCGTTCGCGTCACTCATCAGGTCTATGGACAAAATCTGCCAAAGCTTCAGGTTCCGGTCGATAGCCTCCGCCCATACAGTAGGCTGCGGTATTTCCTGCGCATCGACGGCCTTCAAGGCCTGTGTAACTTCTTCAAAGATTGCGTATTCAATCTGTCCGCTGTTCGCGGTCCGGCTTGTTACTTCACCATACGCTTTGTAAGCCAGTTGTTGCATACGCTCTCACTCTTATTCAAAACGGGTGACCCGGGCGCCACTAGGCGCCCGGGCCGGTTAGAATTATCTGAACAGCGACAGCAGAGACTGCGGTGCAGAGTTCGCGATGGACAGCGCCTGGACGCCGAGCTGTTGCTGAACCTGCAGGGCTTGCAGTTTCGCCGAAGCAGCTTCGATGTCGGAGTCCGTCAGACCACCGATACCGGAGGTCATGGTGTCGGTCAGGGTTGCAACGAACTCGGATTGGTCAGCAATCCGGGTCTGGGACGAACCGAAAGCAGCTGCGGCATCGATTGCCGTGCTCAGCATGGACTCAACGGCAGTCAAGGCAGAAGTAGCGCCAGCAGAAGTAGACACGTCAATCGTGGCAAGATTACCAAGGCCGCCTGTCGTTGTCCCTGCAGTACCGCCCGTTGCAGAAGCTGCCGTCACAGTCAGAGTACCGCCTGACCCGTTAGCAAGGTTGATAACGGCGCCATCGCGGGAAACCGTATAGTTGCTATCGCCAGTCGCATCCAGGAACGTAGAGACCTGATTAGCGAGATTGGCAGCAACAGATGCCGTGCTGTCATTGGCGTTGGCAACGTATTCAAAGGTGCGCTGGCCGATGCTGTTGGCTGTAGCAGAATCATCAAGCACAATGCGGTAGGAATACCCATCGGCAACACTGGCAATCGTGATGTCCTGGTTGGCCCCATCCGCCAGCGTGTCAGCCGTCCCAGCGTTCACGCTGTCGTTATTGATGATCGTAGTGTTGGCTACAGCTGTGGAACCGAACGTTGCGGCCGTAGCGGTATTGGAAATCGACAGGTCCAGGCGTTCAACGTCAATATATGATGCGCTGACAGTGCCGCCGGACGAGCGGTCAAGCGATGCAAGAATCTGCACGTCAGCGGTGCTGGAACCATTAATAAGGTTCAGGCCGTTGAATTGGGCTGCGCCGACAATCGTAGTTATCTGAGCGACCTTCGCATCAATGTCGGTCTGGATTTTCGTCCGGTCAACGTTTTCTTCCTGAGCGGAAACAACAAGACTTTTGACATCCTGAACAAGGCTGGTGACCTGCTCGGCAGCCTGACGTGCCACACCGACCGTAGACGAACCAAGGTTCAGAGAGTCAGATATCTGCTTGAAGCTTTCAACATCTGTGGACATGGTTGTCGAAATCGCCCAAATCGCGGCGTTATCTTTCGCATTGGCAACTTTTTTGCCGGTCGAAATCTCCGACTGGACAGATTCGAGATTGCTGTTGATGTTGCGCAGGGTCTGCAGCGCAACCATCGCACTATTGTTAGTCAGAATACTGGACATTTTGAATGTACCCCATGTTCGTCAGGCGAGCGGCTATGTCGCTGCCTAGGTTCGATCTCACGTCGTCCTGACGTCGGGAATTCCCGCAACCCATCTTGGTTCGCCGTCACTGAGTATACAGGACCCGTGTACAATCAGTTAACCGTCATGCCTTCTTAAGATAATTCCCGGTGGCGTTTGAAAATGGCGTTTGCAATCCATTGGA
>NZ_DFME01000060.1:0-7833 GCF_002375605.1 Hyphomonas sp. UBA3601
GGAGATCGTGCCTATGTTGCCGTTCAGGATGAACATGCCGACCGACTGACGTCTATCTTCAACCGGGAATCGGAACAGTCCGGGCATGTCGTGATTGTTGGCGGGGGCAATGTTGGTCTCTATGTTGCCACCACGTTGGAGCGCGAAGGCAAGAACCGCATCCGCCTCATTGAGCACAATGTGGAACGGGCCAATGAAGTCGTGTCCGAGGTCAAGCGAACGATCGTCATTCAGGGCGATGGGCTGAACCCTGATATCCTTGCGGAAGCTGGTGCGCCGAAAGCCGACTTCGTGGTTGCGATTACCAATGACGACAAGGCCAATTTGCTGATTTCCAATTTGGCCAAACGTGCGGGCGCAAAACGTACTCTGGCACTCGTGAATGCGACTGAGCTGGCTGGGCTGGCACGTGATCTGCGAGTGGATGCTGTTCTCGATCCGCGGGCCCTCACGGTCTCACAGATCCTGCTGCGCATGCGTCGGGGACGTATTCTTGGGCTTCAGTCCATTGAAGATGGCAAAGCGGAAGTTGCAGAGGGAATAACGCTCGAGTCGTCGTCGCTGATCGGCAAGCCGCTTGGCTATGATGATTTGCCGGAAGGCATGACCGCTGCTGCTGTCATACGCGGCAAGGAAGTATTCATTGCCGGACCTGATGTTACAGTCCAAGCCGAAGATCATCTGATCATATTTTATCAGGAAGAGATGGTTCGAAAGGTTGAAAAGTACTTCCGGGTCAGTCCGGACTTTTTCTAAATCATGTACTACGCTTCTGTCGTCCGCGTTCTTGCTTTCTTACTGCTGATCGTCGCTGCCGCCAGCATTCCGTCAATCTTCATGGCGATTGCAGCGGGTGAAGATAGCCAGACCTTTGCCTTCGGCACGATGGTCCTGTGTATTGTCGTTGTATCAAGCAGCGTTCTGCTGCTCACACCCAAACCGGATAGGAAGGCCCGACCCTCCGATGCGTTGGGAACGGTTATTCTGTGGTGGTTTATCACGCCGGTGGCGACTAGCTTGCCGTTTGTGCTGGGGGTCGAAAACGATAGCGTTCTCAGCGCGATACATGAGGCGACTGCTTGTCTTACGACCACCGGGCAATCGGTCATTTCTGTCCAGAACAATGAGTGGCCAATCAGCCTGGTTGTCTGGCGCGGCATGCTGCACCTATTGGGGGGACTCGCCACCATAACGGTAGCTGCCAGCGTGTTGGCTGCGCTCAATCTCGGCGGTCCGGGCATTCATCGAACCGTCTTGTTTACCGTGCCGGAAACAAGCTTCTTCAATGCTGTCCCGCGCGTCGCCCGCGTGGTCAGCATATTGATGGTAATTTCAATACTCGCCCTGTTCTCCGCTTTGGTCTTCATGGGGGTTCCGGCCGAACGCGCCTTGGGCGACTCGGTGAGTGCGCTGACAACTGGCCTGGTGCACCCACAAGGCATCATGCGCGCACCACTGGACACAGGACCATCTATCGTTTTGGGCATTGGTCTACTAGTTGGAGCCATGGGCCTGGCGATCTGGTTGCCGCTGAAGGACCGGAAGCCGCTCAAAGCTGTTACGGACCCTGAAGTTACACTTTTCGTAGGATTGCTATTCGTATTTGTCGGTTTTGCGGTGGCGTCCGATCTCAATGTGACCGAGGGATTGTCTTGGGCTTTGTCAGCCTTGTCGACGTCCGGCCTCTCTCTGTCTGACCCTGCAGATTACAACCGCATTCCTCTTCCTGTGCTGGTTTTGCCGGCCTTGATCGGCGGGTCGGCGCTGTCTGCAGCGGGCGGAGTCAAAATTGCGCGTTTCATTGTGCTGGCCCGAAGGGCTGGTCAGGAATTCCGTCAACTCGGATATCGGCAGTCGGTCTTGGGATTTCGTTTCCGGGATCGAGAATTGAACGAACGAAGCGTGATAGGGGTCTGGGTTTATCTGATCGGTTACGTACTCTCGATATTCCTGCTCATGTCCGGATTTGCCTTTCTGGGGCTGGATTTCATCCTGGCTATACGTCTCTCTATTGGCGGTCTGACCAATTCAGCAGCCGTACTGGGGAGCTATCCGGTGGACTTAACTGGGCCTGCGCAAGCATTGATCATTTTTTCAATGATTCTCGGGCGATTGGAGGTTTTAGCCCTAATTCCAGCCCTTTCCCTCAGCTTTTGGAGGGGGTAACGGCTGTTCGCACTTGCACTGAAGCTGTAATCCCGTTAGCGCGACACATAACAAGAACAGGCCAGATTGGATTCCCGTCATGTCCGCCGACAAAAAACAGAATTTGCAAGACACCTTCCTGAATGCCGTCCGGAAGTCCCGGACTCCCCTGACAGTCTTCCTGGTCAATGGCGTTAAACTTCAGGGTGTGGTGACTTGGTTTGACAATTTCTGTGTTCTGCTTCGCGGTGACGGACGCCCACCACAGCTTGTTTACAAGCACGCCATCTCTACAATTGCTCCAAGCGCCCCGGTGCAGTTGTTTGATGAGGAAATGGATGCGGACTAGGCCATTTTGACTGACAGGATGATTGATCGCACGCCAGTGCCCGAGGTGGCTGGCGTGATTATCCCTTGGTTTACACCTGCAAACAGACCCACCGAAGACCGTCTGCAAGAAACGGCAGGCCTCGTGGAAGCGCTTGGCTGTAATTTGGCCTTCCTGCGCGCTGAACATGTTCGCAAAGTGAATTCGTCGGTCTTGCTGTCGGGAGGTATTCTTGATCGATTGGCCGAAGACCTCCGCCAGAATGATTGCACCGTAGCCGTCGTTGACGGTGACCTGACACCGGTTCAGCAACGCAACCTCGAGCGAAAGCTTGAAGTGAAGGTCATCGACCGGACGGGCTTGATCCTCGAAATATTTGGCTTGCGCGCCCGGACCAAGGAGGGCCGTCTTCAGGTCGAATTGGCCCGTCTCCTTTACGAGCGGTCGCGACTGGTGCGGACCTGGACCCACCTTGAGCGCCAGAGGGGCGGTGGCGGCTTCCTGTCTGGCCCCGGTGAAAGCCAGCTCGAAGCAGACCGGCGGATGCTGGACGACAAGATCCTGCGGCTGCGCCGTGATCTGGACGATGTGAAGCGCACGCGCGCCGTGCAAAGGGCAGGGCGCAAGCGGAGCGGAAAGCCTGTGATTGCGCTGGTGGGCTACACCAATGCCGGCAAGTCGACCCTGTTCAACCAGATGTCCGGCGCTGACGTCTTCGCGCGGGACATGCCGTTCGCGACGCTCGACCCCACGATCCGCAGGTTTGACCTGCCGACCCTCGGCGAAGCGGCCTTGATCGACACGGTCGGGTTCATCACAGATTTGCCGACCCATCTGATCGACAGTTTCCAGGCGACGCTGGAAGAGGCCATGCAGGCAGATCTCCTGGTCCATGTGCGCGACCGATCGAGCCGGGCAGATCTGGAACAGGCCGAAGATGTGATGATCGTGCTGGAGCAATTGGAGGCCGAGACCGGCCTGCCATTGCCGCCCATGATTGAGGTCTGGAACAAGGCCGACCTGCTTCCGGATGATCGTGCCGAGGCGCTCGCCTTCTCTGCGCGTGGGCCACTCGATACACCGGCTGTGCTTGTTTCGGCGTTGACGGGAACAGGGATCAACGAATTGCTCAATCTCATTGAGGCCGTTCTGTTGAAGGGCGCGACCGAGATCGAGTTGGAGCTGGGGACGAAGGACGGGCGGGCCCGGGCCTGGTTGCACCGCAACGGGGAAGTCCTTTCGGAGACGACATTGGACAGCGGGAACGTTGTGATGACAGCGCGCCTGCCCAATGACAGGCTGGGTCAATTCTATTCCGAATTTCCAGACTTTAATCCTGCCTGACGCGCTCCTGCTGTTTCACGCGCTGCCATAGAGATTCCTGCGCGTCGATATCGAGCGCTGCAAAGTCCTGACCATCCTGTTCAGCGAGTCCTTCCATGGCGCGGAAGCGGCGTTCAAATTTGGCATTGGCGCGTCGCAAGGCCTGTTCCGGATCCACATTGAGGCGACGGCTGAGATTGGCCGCAACGAACAGTAGATCGCCCAGTTCGTCTTCTATCTTGTCCGGGTCGCCGGTTTCGATGGCTTCACGTACCTCGCCGGTTTCCTCAGCCAGCTTATCGAAGATGTCATCAGCCTCGGTCCAGTCAAAACCTACTCGCGCTGCCCGCTTCTGGAGTTTCTCGGCGCGTAGCAGAGCTGGCAGGGCGAGCGCAACGCCATCCAACGCGCTGGCGGAGTCTTCGGGTTGTCCTTTGGCAGCGCGTTCCTGCGCCTTGATCACTTCCCACGCGGCGACCTGTTGATCCTCCGTTCTTGAGCTTTCATCGCCAAACACGTGCGGATGGCGGCGAATCATTTTTGCATTGATCGCCTCGACCACATCCGTGATCTCGAAGGCGCCAGCTTCTCTGGCCATCTGACTGTGGAAAACGACCTGAAAGAGCAGGTCACCCAGTTCTTCCTTCAGTTCATCCATATCGGCGCGCTGAATTGCATCGGCCACCTCGTAGGCTTCCTCAATCGTATAAGGTGCAATCGTCGAGAAGTTCTGCGCAACATCCCACGCACAGCCCGTGTTCTTGTCTCGAAGTTTCGCCATGATGTCGATCAAGCGAGCCATGGCTTCGCTAGCAGGCGAATAGGAATTGATGTCGTCGGTCATCGAAACCGACTAGCCTGACTCTCCTGCGGAAGCGACTGATTGATTGACAATTTGTCGATGTCGCGTGACCTGAATGGGCGGGTACATCAGTGTGGCATCGCATGCGCCTGGCGCTTGGGCTCCGGTTCGGTCTGCCAAGGATGCCTTAGACCAAGGTGCGCCGCCGATTGCAAAGCTTTCTGGTTTGTCGACGAACGAGTCGCTACGATGAGTCGGACTTGCGTAATCTGCCAAAACGAGGATGCCTGATGTTCATGACGCCCGAATGTGTTGCGCCGACAGGATGCACGCTAGGTGAGGGGCCGCTCTGGAGCCCATCGGAAGGCTTCCTGTGGTGGGTGGATATCAAGCGGGCGAAACTTCACAGATTCAATCCAAGAACCGGCAATACACGACGCTATGACTTGCCCATAAAAGCCAGTACGCTTGCTCTGTATGATGGTAGCATACTTATGGCCGGTGACCGGGAAATCGGAGTCTACGACCCGTCGACCGAAGCCTATGATCGACTTGCCGTGCTGGCTGAGGAGCCGAAAACAAATCGTACGAATGACGGCGGCATCGCGCCGGACGGGTCCCTATGGTTCGGTACAATGGACGAATCCGAAAAGGAACCGAAGGGTGGCTACTACAAATTCAGCCTGGATGGGTCAGTTGACGCGCTACGCCTGCCATCGGTCCTAATTACCAATACGTTCCAATTTTCTCCAGACGGACGGAAGTTCTACACATGCGATTCTGCAGAACAGGAAATTCTGTCTTTTGATCATGATCTAGAGACCGGCAAGCTGTCCGGGCGAAAGGTTTTATCTGATACTTTCGAGCTAGCGGGCTATCCAGATGGTTCGGCCATTGATTCGGAAGGCTGTCTTTGGACCTGCCTGTGGGATGCATCTCGAGTCATTCGACTGACCCCGGATGGAGAGATTGACCGGATTATCGTTCTTGCAGCAACACGCCCAACCAGCGTGGCGTTTGGAGATGACGACTTGAAGACGCTGTTCATAACGACCGCGCGATCCGGCTTGTCCTTTCCGCAGCTGGATGCCCGACCCTTATCAGGCAGCCTGTTTGCGATTCGGGTGGATGTTCCGGGTTTGCCGCCTCGCGAATTTGGCAAACCGCTTTGAGCTCAAGCGTTCCCTTGCAGGACCTGCACAAGACACCACCTAGCCTAGACAATGCCAGCAGTGTACTTAACCGTGGACGTGGCGGCTCAAAACCGCTAACTCCCCGCTTTTCAAGAGAGAGTCGGAATGGCCGATAAGGTGAAAAAGAAACGCGTAGGTCCTATTACCTTCTTTCGGCAGGTTCGTGCCGAAGGGAACAAGGTGACGTGGACGTCCCGTCAGGAAACGATCCAGGCGACGATTTTTGTCGTTATCATGTCTATCCTGATCGCCCTTTTTCTGTTCTTAGCCGATTTCGTCATCAATTTGGCCGTTAAGGCGATAACGGGCCTCTGAGACCAGAACGGCCCGTCAACATTTCATTAGGGAGCGCGTAGGCCTCATGGCTGAAGCCAAATGGTACATTGTCCATGCTTATTCCAACTTCGAGAAGAAGGTCGCTTCGACCATTCTCGAACAAGCGGAACGCAAAGGACTGGCAGACCTGATTGAAGACATGCAGGTGCCGACCGAAGAAGTCGTCGAAGTCGCGCGCGGTAAGAAGAAGACCGTCGAGCGCCGGTACTTCCCGGGCTATGTCCTTATGAAGGCCGTCATGACGGATGATGTCTATCACCTCGTAAAAGACACGCCGAAAGTGTCGGGCTTCCTCGGAGCAGAAGGTGGCAAGAAACCCCTTCCAGTTCGCCAGCGTGAAGTTGATCGCATTCTTGGTTCCTCTACCGACTCAGCTGCCGAGCGTCCGCGTCCGCAGATTTCCTTCGAAATCGGCGAACAGGTTCAGGTCAACGATGGTCCGTTTCAGGGCTTTGAAGGTTCTGTTGAAGAAATCGATGAGGAAAACGGTCGCCTCAAGGTCACGGTTTCCATTTTTGGCCGCGGAACACCGGTCGATCTCGAGTTCGAGCAAGTCGCTAAAGTCTGATTTGTCAGACGAATCAGGTAGAGCGCAGTTCGCTACCGGGTTTTGCTTGAAACAAAACGAATTGAGCGGTATTTCCCGCTCATCGTGCCGCCTTAGCTCAGTTGGTTAGAGCACTAGATTGTGGATCTAGGGGTCCCCCGTTCGAGCCGGGGAGGCGGTACCATTTTTTTCTTGTCAATTGTTCCCGACCATTGAAAACATTGGCAATTTGCAAGTTCCAAAAGTTTGACGAGTCGGCAACAATCTGTTGCAATTGGGTCGCGGTTATAAAAAATGCCGCTATTCAACTGATACGCGACTCTAATAGGGCTCGAAGTATCTGATAAATGAGTTTATTCAGGAACCATACGTGGTTTAACCCGTATGAACCTGCGGCCGAGGACAATCCCGTCATTCGGCACACAAAAGGGGATTGAGTATGAAGAAAACTCTTATGTGCGCGACAGCCGCGGCCGCATTTGCGTCTGCCGGCTTTGTCGCACATGCTGAGGACGGGTGGTACGCCCGCGCCGACGCAACTTACGGATTTTCGGGCCAATTCGACCATGATCCTGCCGACCGCGATGTCGTCGGTACGATGGGCGGTACGTCCGACGCTGATGAAACCATCGGTTTCGATCTCGGTCTTGGTTACGGCTTTGACAACGGCTTCCGCCTTGAAGGTGTCGGCGGCTATGGCGATGACGACCTGAGCGTTCCGGCTGCTTCCTACAATGGCGCTCCATCCGGTGCGGTTCCAGCCACAGCTGGTAACCTGCAGACCATGGAACTCATGCTGAACGGCATTTACGACTTCAACCGCGAAGGCGAGATCCAGCCCTATGTCGGCTTGGGTCTTGGTGTCCTGCGCGCGAATGCCAAAGCGAATAACCTTGTTTTCACCAACGGTACCGACGTTTCCGCTGCTAACGGTTTCTCCGACAGCGACACGGGCTTTGCTTACCAGGGTCTGCTTGGCCTCGGTTACAAAGTATCTGATCAGCTGACGCTGGATCTGGGCTATCGCTACAAAGTTGCTGAAGGTCTTGACTTCGGTGGCGTTCATGGCGGCCCGAACTATGATGCCGATTACGAGGCTCACCTGGCAACTGTAGGCATGCGTTTCGCATTTGGTGCACCGCCACCACCGCCTCCGCCA
>NZ_DFME01000034.1:0-4672 GCF_002375605.1 Hyphomonas sp. UBA3601
ACCTCCGCCACCTCCGCCACCGGCGATGGTCGAAGACGAGCCCGACTGGTCAACAGGATATGGCGAATATGGAGATGCCGGATCCGAGTGGGGCTATTCCGACGAAGAAGACGCCTACGAAAATGAAGCCTCGGCACCGGCTGATGAAATCGACGATATTCGTGAGCTGTACGCAGATGATCCCGCCATGCTTGAGTTGCTCGCAGCCCTTGAGGAAGGAGATTTCTCGGATCTTGAAGCCACCGCGGCGGGTCCGGGCTATTCCGAAACCTGCCAAGCGGAGATTTCCGCACCCCGGACCTTGCTCGTTACCTGTACGGATATGAATGCCGAGACGTTTACGCAGGCCATCCATCGCATCGATGGCGACCTCATTACCACGCTGGATGCGCTCGCCATTGATCTTGCAGGAGACGGTTATGAAGTCGGCATCGTCGAAAAGCCGCTTTGTTTCTGGAGCGAGACCGTGACGCTGGACGACGCCCAACTCATACGGCCGTGCCCAGAATGGGACTATCGATATTCAGAACTCGCAGCCGAAGCGGCGAACGATTTCGACAGTGGCCGCATCGCACACCATGCGCCGGAACAGATGGTGCTCGGCCAGCCCTATTTCCTCGAAGTCGCCATCCAGCCTCTTCAGCGCAACACGAGTGAAGCCGAAGTGGATGAATCGCTACGTGGCATTATGGGCACGGGCCTTGCGCCAGGCAGCTCAGAAAGTGCCATGTCGCTCCGCTTTGACACCGTCCGCGCAAGCCAGGTGATGACGGCCTCGGCTTCCGGCGAGGGTTACGACTTCGTCGCCACCACACCTTCTGAGCAGCCTGTCTTGCCTGGGTCGCCAACGCTCTGGCAGTGGCAGGTCACGCCACGGCAGGCTGGAACGCCCAACCTGACCTTCACCGTATCGGAAACTGTCGACGTGAATGGCGAACGGTTTGCCCGCGCCGTGAAAACCATACCACTCTCAATCAAGGTCACATCGATTGAAGAATTGCTGGTCGATCCGGGGCCGGTTGCTGAAGCAACCTCGGTCGCAAGTCGCTCCCCTGCGCCTGAAGCTGACATGGCCTCCACCCTCAGCGGCGCAAATACACTGTTGGCGCCCACCAACGCATCAAACCCGTCAACGCTTTCCAGCCCCGCCGATATTGCCAACGCGGCGACCGGCCTGTTGCCCGACACCGAGATCGCAGGCTGCACATGGGTCGCCGGCCCGAATGCGGACCGTCAGGCAATGGTGCTCAGCAATCTGGCCTATACGCCCCCTGTCAGTCGCCTGACTGTGACCCATGACGATGGCGACCGGATCACCGCGGCACTGACTGGCGTCGGCTTCTCGGTCCTGCAATGCGAAGATCTCGGCCAACGCCAGACGGTTCGCGCGTTGAGTCTGCTCGGCCGCATGGCCAAGGCACGCAAGGATGCAGGAGCCTATCCGGTCACCTTCTTCTATTATTCGGGTCATGGCGTGAACGTCGACGGTACGAACTTCATCTTGCCGACCGATATTCCCGGCGCGTCACCGGACGACATTCGCGACTTTGGCGTCAGTTTTGAACAGATCTTCAACCGTGTCTCGACCACAGTCGCACCGACTTCGTTCATCGTCTTTGACGCCTGCCGAACGGTAATGGATGATCAGAGCCGTGGCCTCATGCGAGCCTACAGCCCGGTCGGCTGGGCGTCCGGCGTGTTCCAGGCCTTTGCAACGGAACCCGGCAAGACAGCCGCTGATGACGGAGTCTATTCAGAAGAACTCTCCGCCCTCATCAGCACCCTCGATGATCCGGCCAATGTCGTGTTCAAGCGTGTCCAGGATGCCGTCGCTGCACGCACTGGACAGAAACAGCGCCCCATCTACACCGATGGTACAACGGGTGGCGACTTTTACTTCGTTCAGGACAGCAACTGAGCAATGGAGCGCAAGAAAGAAGCCGCCGGAACACGGTTCCGGCGGCTCTGAAGTTCAATCTGACAGTCTGCGTTACGGGCTGACCGGCACCGGCTCTTTCGGAGCTTCCGGCTGAGGCGGCTGCGGTGGGACCTCATTCTCGATCAGCGTGTCTTCCGGCTGCGGCGCCGACCCGGACACCGCACAGCAGCGAACCTGCATTTCCAGCACGCGGCTGTTGAAGCGGCACTGCTCGTCATTGATCTCTCGCAGGATAGACATGCCCCCTGCCCGATAGGTGTAGCGGGTTTGCGTGCAGCTGGTCAGCGCATAGCCGGGCCGGCAGGAACCCGTGTCGGAATTCTGTATGGTGCGGGTTTCGCACTGGACTTCCTTGCCATTAGCCTCTTCGGCCAGCGCCATCGCCGCGTCCGCGCGCGCTCTCGCCGCATCTGCGCTTGCCTGGGCTCGCGCAGCCGCCTCCGTGGCGCTATCCGCCATGTTCCGAGCCTGTGACAGACGCATATCAGTATCGGCCAGCGCGGTGCTGTTGCCGTCGATTTCCATTTTCAGTTTGCAAACAGCCTCGTCGGCCTTGTCCGGATTGGCGCAATATTCGCCGACTGTCTGTTCAGCCGGCATCATCTGGCACCCCGCCAGAAGTGCCGTTGCAGCAATCGCAACTGCGAGGAATTTCCCACTACCCATGATTTTCTCCAATTCTTTCCCCTGCCGGGATTTCCGGCATTCAAGGGGGACGGAACTGGAGCGTCAATGCTGCTCCCGCCTGAGGGGAGTCTTAGGCTTTCAGCTTGTAGCCCGACCGAAACATGAGCCAGACAGCGAATATGCCTGCAACAGACAGCAATCCCGTTACCCAGACCCCAACAATCACGGAGCTGTTAGCAACGCCCAGGAAACCATACCGAAACCCGTCAATCATGTAGAAGAAAGGGTCCAGCAGAGCCATTGTGTAGAAGGGTTCCGACATGACCTTGATGTCGTAAAACGTGCCCGACAGGAATGTGAGCGGTACGATCACGAAATTGGTCACGGCAGACAAGTGGTCGAATTTGTCGGCCCAGATCCCACCGATGGCACCTAGTGCGCCAAGCGCGATCGCAGATGTGATGCTGAACCACAGGATTGGCCAGACATGCGCCACGCTGAGATCAGCAAGGCCGCTGAGTTGGATGCCGATGGCGGAAATAAAGGCGACGAGCAGGCCGCGCACAACCGATCCGCCGATAAAGCCGATGGTCAGCTCCATGGGGGAAAGCGGCGGCATCAGGAAGTCGACATAGGTGGAATTGAACTTCGCCTGCACGAGGCTGGAACTTGTGTTCTGAAACGCATTCTGCAGGATCGCCATGACAATCAGGCCAGGTGCGAGAAACTCGATATAACTCAGCCCCTCGAAATCACCCGTCAGCCGACCGCGCTCGCCGAAGGCCAGCTTGAAAACCGTCATGAAAAGAAGTGTCGTAACGACCGGCGCAAACACGGTTTGCATCCACACTTTCAGGAAGCGGCCGATCTCGCGCTTGAACAGGGTCCAGAGTCCCAACCCGTTCATTTTGCCATACTGGCGGACAAGGCGATGGGCGGAGGTCTGGTCAGCAGCTGTATCGGTCATGCGCAGTATCTAGGCGTCTTTACCTGAGTCTGCGAGGGGCAAGACGCGGAAAAACTTCGGAAATTTGGCTGCCTCGCTTTTGTCCACAGGCTGATGCAGTTAACCACAATATGTAGAAAGCCTGTGGAAAGCCTGCGCTGCATGTTGTGTTTCGTTTCGCTGCTGATACGATATCTAGGTGCTGAGCGGATGACGTGTATCAAGTCATCTCAATATATAGGGGCTGATGGATCGTAAGTGTTAACGATCTTGAACCGAGCTGGGAGACATCAACCATGTCCTGGACCGAAGAACGGGTAAGCGTGCTGAAGAAACTCTGGGCGGAAGGCCATTCGGCTTCCCAGATTGCCAAACAGCTGGGCGGGGTCACTCGCAATGCTGTTATCGGCAAAGTCCATCGCCTGGGCCTGTCGGGTCGCGCGACACCATCCCGCCCGGTAAAGCGCCCCCCACGGCTGGCCCGTCCGAAGCCGCGCGTGTTGCCTGATGGCAGCGTCAAGGTGGCAACCCCGGCAACTCCGGAGACCGCGGCTCCGCGCCCGGTAGAGCGCACAGAAGTGATGGCGCCGCTGCCGCCGCTGCAACAGGCTGACGGGGAACCCGCATCGATCCTCACGCTGCGCGACTCCATGTGCAAATGGCCGATTGGGGATCCAGCCGATCCGAAATTCGCTTTCTGCGGACGCAAATCTGATTGCGGTCCATACTGTTCCGAACATGCGAAAGTGGCGTTCCAGCCCGCACGCAAACGGGACAGCCGCAAAGGCGCCTATGATTATGTCCGCCGTATTGCCGGCTAAACCCGGCACGCATTCTTATGGCTGACTGGAAGCCCCCGAAGTGTTTCTTCGGGGGCTTTTCCACTCCCGGCAGGGCCACCCTCGCCTTCCGCGCAAAACGCCGTTAAGCCAGACACGTGACCACCGAAACCACCCCCGACACCATCTATGCCACGCCCGCAAACTGGGTCGCCACCGGCACCGGCGCACAGGGCAATCTGTTCCTCACTGGCCGCGCAGGTACTGGCAAGACCACGATGTTGCGCAAGTTCCTGGCAGGCGCGGGCGAGAAGGCCATCGTGCTGGCTCCCACGGGTGTGGCGGCCATGAATGCCGGCGGGCAGACGATCCATTCCTTCT
>NZ_DFME01000034.1:4721-8492 GCF_002375605.1 Hyphomonas sp. UBA3601
GGCAGACGATCCATTCCTTCTTCAAATTCCCACCACGCCTGATCGAGCCCACGGACATCAAGCGGCTGCGCTCGACACGGCTGGTCAAGGCCATCGACACGATGATCATAGACGAGATCTCGATGGTCCGGTCTGACATGCTGGATGCCATCGACAAAAGCCTGAAGCTAAACCGCGCCTCCAAACGGCCCTTTGGCGGCGTGCGCATGATCCTGTCGGGCGACCTGCACCAGCTGCCTCCGGTTGTCTCGGGCCAGGAAGCGCCGATCCTGCGTGAGCGCTATGGCGGAAGCTATTTCTTCAACGCACCTGCCTTCAAAGATGCCGAATTCTCCCTGCTGGCCCTCAAACATGTGTTTCGGCAGGCCGAACCTCGCTTCCTCGCCTTGTTGGGCGCGCTGCGCACCGGACGGGTCACGCCAAATGACGAGGCCGTGTTGCGCGGACTGGTCAGCACGAGATCTGCTGTCGAAGCCTCTGAAACCCATGTTGTCCTGACGCCCAACAATGCCAATGCCTACCGTATCAACCAGGCCCGGCTCGAAGGCTTGAATACACGATCGCAAACATTTGAGGCTGACGTGCAGGGCCAGTTCGATGAGAAGGCCTATCCGACCGAAGCCGACCTCGAACTAAAGGAAGGCGCGCGGGTGATGCTGATCAAGAATGATCCCGAAGGGCGCTGGGTGAATGGGACTCTGGCCACAGTCGCCGGGTTTTCCGGAACCCGCGTAATTGTCGAGATCGACGATCATGTCTACGAAATCGAACCGACGGCCTGGGAAAAATACCGCTACGAATTGGACCCCGAAACCAAAAAAGTGAAGCGCGAAGTGGTCGGCACATTCAAACAGATGCCGCTGCGCCTTGCCTATGCCGTGACCATCCACAAGGCACAGGGCCTGACGCTCGACAAGGTCTTCATCGATTTCGATTCAGGTATGTTCGCCCACGGACAAGCCTATGTCGCCTTTTCGCGTGCACGATCTCTAGATGGCTTGTCGATCAGTCGCGAGCTGCGTCCGCGAGACCTCGTGCTGGACCGGGAGGCTTTCGCTTTCGGCAAGCTCGACACGATCGAAGATACCGATGCCTATCTGCTCGCACGCTTCGCTAAGGCCGATGGCGCCCTGATTTAGGCCATTCCGAGGCATTAACCTTTCACACACAATGACGCCGCATTCTGATCATCTCTTATACTCCGCAACAAGAGAAAGACACGTCATGAATGCCATCATTGAACGCCGTCAGCGTCGCTGCCTGCTCAGGCGCGACATGGGCGCAGCAAGCGAACGCAAGACGCTGTCACAAGTGGCTGCACAAAGACGGCGTATGCGCATCCCCGGCGGCGGCGGCAACTAGGCCAGCTTGCGAATTTCGTCGGACAGCTGACGCTCCTGATCGGTTACGATCTTTTCCAGAACCCGAACACGTTCCTTCAACCGGTCGACCTCACCGAGGACGCGCCGGATGTCTTCGTCCGCGCCCTTGTCGGATTTGGCGTTGGCTTTCAGTTTCAGATAGTTGTTCACCACACCTGCGCCGACTGAAATCAGCACAATGAGGACGACCATGACAATCGGGTCCATTCGGTAACTCCCCTTTGTATCGTTTTTCGATATATACAATTCAGGCAAATCTTACAAGAAAATTTGCCACCTGTCGCGGACTGGAACTTGGCCAGGTCTTAGCGGAGGCCATCGATCTCGCGACGCAAACGACGATCCCGGTCGAGAATGATGGCTTCCAGCGTGCGCACACGCTCGGCCAGATTCGCGATCTGATCGGCATCTGGTGACGCTTCAGGCGGGCGGGACTTCCCGGACCGCGCGAGTGAGACGATCACCAGAACAAAGACAAGAAAGACTAGGAAAGACAATGAGAGGCTCCTTTTCTGACAAGACGTTGGTACGAAAGTCAGTCGTTTGGAGCTCCCCGTCTGTTAGATGGATCCGCAATTCGGCGAATGCACCGCTCTCCTGAACTTATCGATATTCAATATGTAAGGAGGGGTGAACACATGTTCAAGAAGAAACCCGGATTATCTTCCGGTTGAGCCAAATCCGCCGGCGCCGCGGTCCGTCTCGTCCAGCGCGTCCACTTCTATCCATGCCAGTTGCGTGACCGGCGCAAGAACCAGTTGGGCAATGCGTTCGCCGCGCTGGATGGTAAAGGCATCCTGTCCGAGATTGATCAGGATCACCTTGATCTCACCGCGATAATCGCTGTCGATCGTGCCGGGCGTGTTCAAACAGGTCAGGCCATGCTTGGCTGCGAGGCCGGAGCGCGGGCGGACCTGAATTTCATAGCCTTGCGGAATGGCCACTGACAGGCCGGTCGGGATCATCGCCCGCTCACCCGCCTGCAGCAGGATTGGTTCTTCCTGCGAAACAGCCGCGCGGACATCCATGCCGGCTGAGCCGATGGTTTCATAGGCTGGCAGGTCGAGCCCCTCGAAATGGGGCAGCGGGCAGACGGAGACAGTAACCTTGTTCATACCCTGAGCCGTTGGCGGAGTCGCATATTCGAGTCAAGCAGATAGGGCTGCGGGCGCTAGTCTTCGTCCTGATGCGCCTCAAAGACCTCGTCTTCCCACTCCATCGTGTCGCCGCGCATCAGCTGATCGTGCTGGCGCTCGGACTCCGGCTTGCGGTCCATGAAGATCGTGTTGTCGATCCCGTCCAATGTGGTTTTCGGAATGCCGTCATTGCGTTTCAGGAAGCTCTCAAACGCGGAATCATCCGGCAGGGTTGAGCGCAGCTGGCCGTCATAGGTGCCGTCGAGCCGGTTCTGCTCGTCCCGGTCGAGGCCGGCATTGGCGGCGTCCTTATAGGCTTGTTTGGTGGCATCGAGATCGCAATTGGCCTTGAGTCGCTGTTCTTCGGTGAGCTTGTGGCAGAGTAGCGCGCCAAGCGCGCCGCCCCCTCCCCCGGCCGTAGCTGGCGGCAGGGAAAACTCGATGCCCGGCACGCGCACGGGGGGCGGGCGTCCAAAAGGTTGGGGCCTGGCAAAAGGCTGCGCCGTGGTGGCAGGCTGTTGCACGGGTGTCGCAAGGGTCTGCAGCGGCGCATCAGATGGTTCCGGCAGGATCATCGCTTCGTCCGGGTCAGGTTCCAGCTCCGCGACATCGGGCAGGTCTACCTCGGGCACCGGTTCAGGCTGAGGCTCCAGTTCGAGCGGCGCTTCCGCAACAGGCTCCATTTCGGGGTCAGGCTCAACCACCGGGTCAGGCACAGGTGGTAGCGTTTCCTCAACGGGTTCTATTTCAGGCTCAATCTCCTCGACGAGGTCTTCCGGAATCTCTTCAGGCTGTTCGTCGGGAATACTTTCAGGCAGATCCTCAACCGATTCATCGGGAGTCGTTTCGAGCAATTCCTCAGGCAGGACTTCGGCCTCAAGGTCCGGCTCGGCGTCTTCAAAGGGAGCTTCCAGCGTGTCCGGAAGCTCGTCTGGCACATCCTCCGGGTCTTCCATGGCCGGTTCTTCAGGAATGACTTCGACCGGCAGACCTGGCTGAGGATCCGGCAGCACCTCCTCCTCTACGGCAAGCGGCAAGGACTCCGGCTCAGGGATCGGATCGTCGATGACGAGGTCCACCGGCGCTTCGGGCGGCGGCAGAGCCTCTTCCATGACCAATTCCGATTCCGGGATCGGCTCAGGATCCGGCTGGGGCAACGGTTCCGGGTACGGTTCGGGGAGAGGTTCGGGCTCGATGTCCGGCACCGGCTCCGGCGGCAATTCCGCAACGGGCTCTGGCTCTGGCTCTGGCTC
>NZ_DFME01000034.1:8666-17676 GCF_002375605.1 Hyphomonas sp. UBA3601
CTGGCTCTGGCTCTGGCTCTGGCGGGAGTGTCGGTGGAAGCTCGACGATGTCCACCTCCAAAACCACGGGCTCAGGAGGGGGCGGCAATTTGTGTCCGAAGGCAATCGCAAAAAGGAACAGGATCAGGCCGTTGAGGCCCAATGATCCCGCCACAAAGGGAAGGCGCTCGCGCGCGAACTCTTTCCAGGCTCCACCCATGGGCCAAAGCCCTAGCAGCCAGCCTGAGACGGCCTCAGTGACTTTTCGTACAGCTTGCGCCGTGCCGCCTATAGCGCCAACTCCAACTGGCCGTTGACCAATGCGGTATAGTCATTGACCAGCGTTTCGGAGATCTGGCCCGGCTTGTAGACATGCTCGCCAATCTCGGCGACAGGCGTGATTTCAGCTGCGCTGCCTGTGATGAAGCATTCCGAGAAGGTCGACAGCTCATCCGGGAAGATCGCCCGTTCGATCACTTCGATGCCGCGCTCCCTGGCCAGCTTGATCGCCGTCTGGCGGGTCAGGCCATTGAGGAAGCAATCCGGGGTCGGCGTATGTAGGGCACCATCGCGCACGAAGAAGATGTTGGCTCCGGTCGCCTCAGCCACCTGACCGCGATAATCGAGCATCAGGGCGTCGGCATAGCCATCGCGCTCTGCGGCATGCTTGGACAGGGTGCAGATCATGTAGAGGCCAGCGGCCTTGGCATGGCAGGGCGCGGTGTCCGGGGCTGGACGGCGCCACTTGGCATGTGTCAGGCGGATGCCCTTCATCTTGTCGGCGAAATAGTCGCCCCAATGCCAGACCGCGACCGCGAGATGGATCGTGTTGTTCTGGGCTGACACGCCCATCATCTCAGACCCGCGCCAGGCCAGTGCGCGCACATAGGCGCTCTCGAGACCCGATTTCGCCAGCGCCTCGGTCTTGGCCTGTTCGACCTGATCAACAGAAAATGGGATTTTGAACCCCATGATCTCCGCTGAATTGTGCAGGCGCTTGGAATGGTCCAGCGAACGGAAGATCTTGCCGCTATATGCCCGCTCACCTTCAAAGACGGAGGACGCATAGTGAAGCGCATGCGTCAGGACGTGGACTTTGCTGTCCCGCCACGGCACGAATTCCCCATCCATCCAGATATAACCGTCACGGTCGTCATAAGCAGACATAATAGTTCAGCGCTCCTCGCTTGCACTTATAGCATTTTCGCGTTCATTTCAGAACATGGCCCCTGACGTCAACCTGAATAGACCTTTCGATCCGCGCCTTTTCCTTATGGATCAGGAGCTTGATAGAGGTGTCGGACTCCTGCTGGCAGGAAGCGCCGAACTGATGAGAGCCGCAGAAGAGGCGCGGCACAAGGCGGGGCTGAGCAAGCCAGAACTGCAAATACTCATGGCTGTCCGCTACTCACCCGGCCAAACAGTGGGCGAGCTGCGCGATGCGTTGAGCATGACAGTACCAACTTTCGCTCGCATCATCGGCGAACTGGACAAGCGCGGCCTGATCGAGCGCGAGCGTGAACAGGCAAGTGACAAGCGTCGGCGCACGCTGAACCTGTCGGATGCGGGCACCACGCTGACCACCCAGATCACGATCGTATTGCGCGAGCGGCTGCGCCTGGCCTATCGCGCCGCTGGCCCGGATGCGGTTGAAGGGGCGCGCAAAGTGATGGATGCGCTCGTCAAATGAACCAGGACACCGCTCATATTCTCGTCGTCGATGACGATGACCGCATTCGCGACCTGCTGAAGCGATATCTCACCCGTGAAGGATATCGCGTGACCTCGGCGTCCGGAGCGGACGGGGCGCGCAAGATGATGTCATCAATGGAGTTTGATCTCGCCATTCTGGACATAATGATGCCGGGCGAAGATGGCCTGTCCCTGCTGAAATCCATGCGGGAGGGGCGCAATCGGGAAACGCCCGTCATGCTGCTGACCGCCAAAGGTGAAGCGTCCAACCGGATTGAAGGGCTGAAGCATGGCGCAGATGACTATCTCGCCAAGCCTTTCGAGCCAGAGGAGCTGTCCTTGCGCTGCGCCGCCATCCTGCGCCGGTCGCACAAGGCCGAGCCGCCCGAAGAAGTCGAAATGTCCGGTTTGGTGTTCAATGCAGAACGCGGGGAGCTGAAGGAGGGCGACACGCGCATTCGTCTGACCGAAGCCGAATTGCAATTGCTGACGGTATTGGCCTCAAATCCGGGCGAACCGGTGAGCCGTGAGGAGCTGGCCTCCCTGACTTCAGCCGGGATGGAGCGCTCTGTCGATGTGCAGGTGACGCGCCTGCGCCGCAAGATCGAGCCCAATCCGAAAGAGCCGATCCATATCCAGACCGTGCGAGGCGTCGGATATCGCCTCATGCCGGACTGAGCCGATGCTGCGCCTGAGAGATATCACACCGCGCGGGCTGTATGCCCGCAGCATGTTGATGGTAATCGCGCCGGTCGTTCTGATCCTGTCGCTCATGTCGTGGTATTATTACGACAGCCATATTGCGGAGGTGAACCGCAAGCTCGCCCAATCCATCGCGCGCGATGCGAGCCTCGTCCAGGCATATTGCGACCGCCGCGAGGAGTCCGTGCTGGACCGCAAGACCATAGATGAGCGCCTGGACCTGACCTTCACTTGCGACAGCGATTCCGCCAGCCTCGATCGCCGAAGCTATGCTGAAGTCTTCTCCTATAGCGGCACGCTGGACAAGGAGTTGGAGACCCGGCTTGGCGTACCGGTGGAGACGGCGTTGAACCCCCAGGACTCAATGCTGCATCTCCGCTTCGCGTCGGGGCCCCGCACAGTTGAAATCATTGTCGAGCGCAAACGTGTGCTCGCCGCCAATACCCACATCTTTATTGTCTGGGTGATCCTGTTCTCCCTGTTCATGGTTGCGCTGGCGATCGGCTTCCTGAACCAGCAGGTGCGCTCGATCCTGAGCTTATCAAAGGCCGCGCGAGCGTTCGGCCGTGGCCGGGATGTGCCGGACTTCCGCCCGTCTGGCGCCAACGAAGTGCGCGAGGCGGCCCGGGCGGTAATCGACATGAAGAACCGGCTGACCGCCTTTGCGGAACAGCGCACCGCCATGCTAGCCGGGGTCAGCCATGATCTGCGCACGCCCCTCACCCGACTGAAGCTGGCGCTGGCCATGATGGACGAGACCGATGACATCAAAGCCGCGCGGGCCGATCTTGATGACATGTCCATGATGCTGGACGAATATCTCACCTTTGCGCGCGGCGAAGAAGGCGATGAGCCGAGCGATTTTGACCTTGCCGAACTCTTGCGCGACGCCGCCGCGGGCTTTGGCCCGCACATTACCGTAACCGGACCCGATCATGTTCAGGTCAATGGCCGTCGCCTGGCACTCAAGCGCGCTGTGACAAATTTGATCTCCAATGCGACAAAATTCGCGACCGACACACAAATCACTCTTGTGAACGGTCCGCATGCGGCCGATATACACGTCGATGACAATGGACCGGGCATTATCCCGGAGCTGCGCGAGGATGCTTTCCGCCCTTTCATGCGGCTGGATGAGGCCCGCACCCAGAATACACCGGGCACAGGGCTCGGATTGACCCTCGCCCGAGATACGGCGCGCGCGCATGGCGGAGATCTTCGCCTCAGCGACAGCCCTCTCGGTGGCCTGCGGGCCAGCCTGCGCCTGCCCCATTGAACCTTATCCCTCCAGAGACATTCCTTCGCCATGAGCAATAGCAAAGCAAAACTGATCATCCGCAATGCAACGCCGGATGATATCCCCGGCCTTCAGGGCCTCTCGGCGCGCGTTTATGGCGAGGGCGAAGAGTATTCCCGCGACCACCTCATGGCGCAGATCAACCGGTTTCCGGATGGGCAGTTCATCGCTGAATACGAAGGCCAGATTGTTGGCCATTGCGCCACCTTCATGATCGCGTCCGAACATGCCTTTGGTCCGCACACATGGATGCAGATTACCGGCGGCGGATATGCCGCCCGTCACGACCCCGAAGGGGACGTGCTCTACGGCATGGATGTCGCGGTCGACCCGGCGTTCCGTCGCTTGCGCATTGGCCAGCGTTTCTACAAGGCACGGCGCGAACTGTGCCAGTGGCTGGAGCTGAAAGGTATCGTATTTGCCGGTCGGATGCCTGGCTATGCTCGCCGCGCCAAACAATATCCCAACCCGGACGACTATGTGAAGGCGGTCCGCGAATCCAAGCTCCGCGATCCGGTTATCACGTTCCAACTGAATCAGGGGTATGAGCCGCTCGGCGTACTGCGCCATTACCTGCCGGAAGATATCGACTCCATGGGACATGCCACGCACATGTTCTGGGAGAACCCACTGGCGCAGGAGAAGATCCAGACCAATACGAGCTTTGGCGACACGTCCCTGCCCGAGCGCGTGCGGATCGCCACGGTCCAGTTCCAGATGCGCCGGATCACTTCCATCGACGAGTTTGAAGGACAGGTCGAATACTGGGTCGATATCGCGTCAGACTACCAGTCAGACTTCGTGGTCTTCCCGGAAATGCTGACACTGCAATTGCTGTCGCTGTCTGAACGCCCGCTCGGCCCTGTCGATGCGATCTCTCAGATATCTGACTATACGCCGCGTTTTGTGGAGTTCATGGAGAAGCTGGCAGTTTCCTACAACATCAACATCATTGGCGGAACGCATCCGAGCCAGATGGCGAATGGCGAAATTCTCAATGTCTGCCACGTCTTCCTGCGCGACGGCTCGGTCCATACCCAGCAGAAGCTGCATCCGACCCCGTCCGAGCGCCATTGGTGGAACATTCAGGGCGGTCGTGGAAACTCCGTGATCCAGACCGACTGTGGCCCGATAGGCGTGATGATCTGTTATGACAGTGAGTTCCCCGAAATTGCGCGCCACCTTGTCGACCAGGGCGCGCTGATGCTGTTCGTGCCCTTCTGTACCGACGAACGGCGCGGCTATTTGCGGGTGCGGTATTGCTGTCAGGCTCGTGCGGTCGAGAACCAGTGCTATGTCACCATGTCCGGGGTTGTGGGCAACCTCCCGAATGTAGAGAACATGGACATTCACTATGCGGAGAGCTGTATCTTGACGCCGTCCGATTTCCCCTTCTCACGCGATGGCGTAGCAGCGGATACAGCCCCGAACACGGAAACGATTGCGCTGGCTGACCTGTCCATTTCAGACCTGCTCACAGCTCGTCAATCCGGCGCGGTACAGAACCTCAAGGATCGTCGACTGGACCTCTATCAGGTGGCCTGGAAGAAGAACTAGGTTTCCTCTATCAACTGGACGCCCTGATTACGGACATTTCCCACGGCAGGATTTACAGGCCATGCGTGCATGTCCTCGGTTGGGAATGGTTCGTAGAGGTGTTCCACCTTGCGATTGTCAGCATCCAGCCATGTCCGATAGTCCGACGGATGAAGGATGACCGGCATGCGTGTGTGCAGCCCCGCCATCAGGTCGTTGGGCTTGGTGGTCAGGATGGTGAATGTGTCGATCTCGGACCCGTCGATCATGGCGCGGTCCCATAACCCTGCAAAGCAAAACCATCGCCGGTTTCGCAGGCCGATAGCAAAGGGTTGCTTCTTGCCCTTCGGGCCTGTCCATTCATAGAAGCCGCTGGCCGGAACCAGACAGCGATGATGCCGGAAAGGCCCGCGAAACGTGTTGGACGCTTCAAGACCTTCGCTGCGCGCATTGAACGTCGAGAATTTCTTCTCGCTCAACGGCTTTTTCCACCAGCTGGGAACCAGTCCCCACATGGCCGGAGCCATCTGGATGGCGTGACGCGGCACATCCTCGCCTTCCGGCGCCATGCGGATGATGGGCACATACTGGGTGGGCGCAATATTGTACGCAGGCTCCGGCGGCTGGATGCCGTTCGGGTGAATCAGATTCAGCGCATTGTGGTATTCCTCCCACGTTACGCCATGCCGGAAGAATCGTCCGCACATAAGCTAAGGCTCGAAGACTGCGAAACGGTCACGGCCCAGATCATAAGCGACGTGGTGCTTCAGTTTTTCTGTGAGCTCGATGGCGTCGCCTGCCAGTTGGTCTGGATGAATCATCTGGCCGAACGTCATACGCACTTGCGCGCCGCGCTTGTTCAGCAGCTCGTGAAACAGGGTGATGTCACGCAATTCCGGGTTCAGCTCGCTGAGAAAGTAAAAGAGCCTCGAATTCCACGCATCGAGATTGAGCGGCAGGACGGGTGTCTTCTGTTTCCGCGCGAGGCCGACCACGGTAGAGAACCAGTCCTTCTCGACCAGCCGCCCGTCTTCCTTCTTTGCAAGCCGCCCCGAGGGGAAGATGACAACGCATTTTTCCTCGGCAAAGGCCTGCCCTGCCCGCTTCAGGGTTTCGCGCGTCTTGGCCGGGGTGCGCTTCTCGGCCACCCATTCGACCGGGATGATGACATCCTGAAAGTTCGGATTGACGCGAATGGCATCGGCATTGGCAAAGAATACGATATCCTGCCGAACCTGCTTGAGCAGATCCCAGACCGCCACACCATCTGCCAAACCGGTTGGATGGTTGGCCGCAATGATAACCCGGCCAGCACTTGGCAGTCTCTCGAGACCGTCGACCTCAAGAGAGAAGTTCAATTGGCGTGAAAGATGATCGAACGAGTCCCGCCCATTCAGCTGCATGATGGTGTCGGCCATTTCCCGCGCGCGGCGATAGCCGAGCGTCTTGTAGAGAACCGGACGGACAAGCGGCCACGACCAGCTGCCGCGCAGTTTCGGGCAGCGTTCCTCAATCAGCGTATCGACGATATGCTGGTCATTATTTTTTTCTGCATCAAGAAATGCCGATCCTCCCAAAGTAGAGGATTTTGCGATCAGGCTCTCGTCGCTCATGGTGCGTGGGCCACTCCGTTCTCCCTTTATATACATAGGGGTTGGGGCGAATCCCTCAAAGCGGGAACTACAGGGGAATGGCCGTTCGCGCAGGCCACCGGAACGCTGCATTGTGTTGAAATATAAACACTTCGGAAAGTTTCGCTTTACCAAGACGTAAGAGCCACGTGCCATTGTGAACGCCACAGGGGGGTTGGCTTAAGGCTTTCCTTCGCGGGCAAATAAATCGGGAATAGTGTAGATGAAAGTTCTTTGGGTTGAAGATCACGAGCCAGTCAGAGACATGCTGGCGATTGCCGCGGACAAGGCTGCGCGCTCCCGCGTGCAGGTTGACCTGGTCATGGCGCCGACCCTGATGATGGCGGAAGCCCGGTTGCGCCTCGAAAGATTTGATCTCGTCGTGCTCGACCTCGGCCTGCCAGACTCCTTTGACCCGGACATGACCATCGCGCGGGTTGCCAATATGGGCAAATACCGGATTGCGGTCGTCTCTTCCATGGATGTGCGCGACCAGGCTGTTGAGTCTGCCCTGCGCTGTGGCGCGAACATTCATCCGCAAGCTATTTTCAAGGCCACTCTGCCATTCAATCGCTTCATCCAGCGCCCCGATGCGTTTGAAGACTTCCTGATGGACCTGATGCCAGCCGCTGAAACCACGGCCGTCCGCGCGGCCTAATCCATGCGGGTGCTTGCGAAGCGCCCCTTCCCCTTGCTAAGCCGCCTAGGATACGTCCGGGCGGCTTTTTGCTGGGCGACACAGGAAAAAGGCGGCACCCCCGATGATGGAATATCCCGTGACGATCAGCCTGATCGCGGCCAATGTCCTCGTCAGTCTGATTGGCCTGTCAAACCGCGCTTTCTTCGAGGACAACAATTTCTGGATCGCGCCGATCCGGGAGGGCCGCCAATGGTGGCGCTTCGTGACTTCAGCCTTCCTGCATGTGAACAGCACACATTTGCTCATCAACATGTTCGTCCTGTGGCAGTTTGGCGGAGTGCTGGAACGCGAACTTGGCGCAACAACATTCCTGATCATCTATTTCGGATCGTTGTTTGCCGGAAACGCATGGGAATACGTCGACAAACGCGACCAGCCCGACTACCGCGCCGTCGGCGCGTCGGGCGCGACGTCCGGTATCGTGCTCGCGTTCAGTGTGCTGGCGCCGTTTGCGGTGTTGTACCTGCTTTTCATCTTGCCGATGTGGGCGATTGTTGCGGCAGTTCTGTTTATCTCGGTCAGCTTCTTCCTGTCGCAACGCCCTAATACGATGATCGCACATGGCGCGCATTTGGGCGGCGCCTTGGCCGGTGCGGCGTTGACCTTCCTGCTGGTGCCCGGAGCCTGGAGCGCACTGCTGGCCCAGATCGCCGAGCGGCTGGGTTGACCCGAATGACCACCGTCCTTGAGAAATACGAAGCCCGCATCGAGAGCGGCCAGCTGACGCCGGACCCGGTTCAGGCAACCGCCGCTGCGGCGCTGAACGATCTGGAACACAGACTGGCCAACCGCAAGACTGGCGGCTGGTTCTCGAAAGCCGAGACCGTCACGGGTCTCTATATGTGGGGCGGCGTTGGTCGGGGCAAATCCATGCTGATGGATCTGTTCTTCGAGAGTGCACCGGTTGAAGCCCGCCGGCGGGTCCATTTCCATGAATTCATGGCCGAAGTGCATGACCGGCTGGATGCCTGGCGCAAGCTCTCGCAAGACAACCGCAAGCGGTCCGAATGGCGCGTGAAGGGAGCGGGCGATGATCCAATCGCGCCAGTGGCGAAACAGATCGCCTCCGAGGCGAGCCTGCTCTGCTTCGATGAGTTCCAGGTCACCCAGATTGCTGATGCCATGGTTCTGGCCCGCCTGTTCGAGGCACTGTTCGACATGGCAGTCACGGTGGTGGCGACCTCGAACCGCCACCCCAATGATCTCTACAAGGATGGGATCAATCGCCCCCTCTTCCTACCCTTCATCGAGCATCTGAAGGCGCATTGCGAAATTCTGGAACTCGCCTCGGAGCGGGATTACCGCCTTGACCGCCTGATCGAAGCGCCGGTCTGGTATTCGCCATTGGGCCCGGAATCCGAGGCCGCGCTGGACCGGGCCTGGGACCGGCTGACCCTTGGGGCAGAACCACAGCATTGCGTGCTGACGGTGAAAGGCCGCAAACTGGAAGTCCAACGCGAAGCGGCGGGTGTG
>NZ_DFME01000034.1:17801-29180 GCF_002375605.1 Hyphomonas sp. UBA3601
GGTGGCGCGCTTCACCTTCGAGGAATTGTGCGCCCGGCCGCTCGGGTCGCGGGACTATCTGGCCATCGCCGCAAATTTCAACACGGTGATCCTGTCAGGCATTCCGACGCTGGGACCAGAAAACCGCAACGAGGCGGCGCGCTTCGTGGCACTGATCGACGCGCTCTATGAAGCGAAGATCAAGCTGGTGGCAAGCGCAGCCGCCGAACCGGAGAGCCTTTATCCCGAAGGCGATGGCAGTTTCGAGTTTGAACGCACGGCCAGCCGCCTGCATGAAATGCGGTCTACGGATTATTTGTCCGAGGCCCGTGTTGAACTGGAAGCCGACTAGACGCCGCCTGACGCAAAGCGTCTGCAAGGCTGAGTTGGCCAGACAGGTTTTTCGGCGCGCCGAACTTACGCGAGATGTAGCGAACCAGAGGGCGTTCCAGGTATAGGTGCGCGACAACGGACGCGATTGTGCACCCGATCACGAACAGCAGCGCCATGATCCAAGGCGGCAGGAATTCCGGTAGGTGCAGGAATTTCGCAACCGGCACACCGGCGGTCATCATTGGCATGTGCACAAGATAGAGCATGTAGGACGCGTCGCCGACCAAACGAAGGCTGCGCGGAATGCTCAGGCGGCCAGCGGTTTCCATTGCGGCGAGCGCGGCAATGATCGCGCTGGCAGAGGCACCGAACAGGACCGTGCGCACACCAAACCCGATCTCGACGGGGCGATAGATATCGTTGAGCCCCGTCATCAGGAAGACCAGCAGACCGCCGACCAACAGGCCGCGCGCTGCATTCCGTCCCAGATGCTGGAAGGACACCGCCGCCAGACCGCCGAACAGGAAGATCAGATTGTAGGGCGAGAACAGGAAGTCCGCCGGGAACAGTACGTCCTGGCCAAATACGGTGAGCGCGCAGGCGGTAAACCACATGCTGAGGATGCCGAGACCGACCCAGCGATGCAGGATAGCGAGGCCGAATATGGCGTAAAACAACATTTCATGTTGCAGGGTCCATGAAACCTGAAGAATCGGAGTGTCTTCCATTGGCACAAGGAAGAGGTTCGGCAGCAATTGCCCAAGACCCGGCATATAGCCAAGTCCGACGGCCGGGATCAGGGCACCGGCCAGGACCATCGGGATGAGAACCAGCCAATAGGCCGGATAGATGCGCGAGACCCGTTTGATCGCGTAGCTATAGGCCTTTTGAGGGGCACCAAAATCCCGACGATGGATGTAGAGCATCAGGAATCCAGACAGGGCGAAGAAGAATTCAACACCCGAATAGCCCATATTCGCTACAGGATGCAGCGCTTCGCCCGTTTCCGCATAAAGCCGCTTTGGCAAGATGAAGATATTAAGGTGATAGAAGACGACCATGAGCGCAGCGATGGCGCGCCCGCCCTGGAGTGATGTCAGATGAGGAAGACGCATGCGCGTGTCCTTTTCGGTATGGCACCCGGGATTTCGGAGCCGCCAGACCAGATTCAGGACCAGCCGCGACAATGCCGTTCGTCCTGTGACAGGCAAATCGTGTACCAGCCCGCCGGAGCGACCTGCGCCTGCAACGCCCGTGAAGGCGCTCGGTGGACAAGATCAGGAATTTGCAAGCGCCCGGGTCAGGTATCGGGCGGAGGCAGGCGCAACTCGGCATCATGCGGGCGAGTCATCGGAAATAGCGTTGTTCCGACGCGATGGTCGCCCGCATCATGCGCAGGCGCGTGTTCGGATGCGCTGCCCATCGCGACCTGACAGGCCTTTGAGAGGGTGAACGCCAAAGGGTCAGGCCGCGCGACTGTTGGCATATCCCCGATTGCCGCGATCCAGACATTCCCTCGCGCATCGCACATGGTGAGGAACGGCGTGCCGCGACCTCTCGTTCGGCGCACATACAGGCGCAGAAGGATGAGCTGCAGCCATATCCAGAAACGGAATGGCTGAAGATGCGGCTTCAATACCGGTGGGGGCGCAAACAGGCTGTCCATCCGCGCAAGTATATGTCCGGCGCGTAGAGGCGGCGGATACGTTCTCGCGGGCACCCCTACTGGCAACAGGCGCAACGGATTCCTTGCGGGACAAGGACGCGATTATGCCCTGAAGAAGGCTGCTTCAGCCCGCCCGCACATTGATATCGGGCGCGGTCATCTCCTGGCAAAGCACGGCCCGACCAATGAGGTAGCCCTGTATGAGATCACAATTGCGCGCGGCGAGCTGTTCGAGTTGCCAGCTGGTTTCCACGCCTTCGGCGCAGCTGATCAGATTCATCTCGCGGCACATCTTCAGACTGCCAGTCAGCACTTTGGGCAGGACACCGGAATCGCTCTTCTTGCCGAGCAGGCTCTTGTCGAGCTTGACCTTCTTGAAGGGCAATTCCTCCAACAGGGAGAGCGAGGAATAGCCGGTGCCAAAGTCATCCAGAGCCAGAGAGACCCCTGCCCCGACAATCTTGCCAAGCACGTGTTTGCTCGTATCGATGTTCCTGAAAAGGACGTTTTCTGTGATTTCGAGTTCGATCCGTTCAGGCGCTATGCCATGGCGACGGAGCGCGTTCAGGAAATGGTCAGCAAATTCCAGAGACGTCAATTGAGAGGGAGAGACGTTGAATGACAGGAAGCTGGTACCCCCGGGCAACCAGCGCAAAGCCTGGTTCAGCATGGACCAGAAGAAACTGTCGATCAGGCCAAGGCGCTCCACTGCCGGCATGAATTGCTTGGGCGAGGGCTGCCGGCTGAGGCCGCTATGCGGCCAGCGCGCAAGCACTTCATAACCGGCAATTGAGTGACTGCGCAAATCCAGAATCGGCTGAACTGCGGGCTGGAAGCAATTGTCCTTGACCGCCCCGATAATGGTCTTGTCGAACTCTTCGGCGTCCATGTCCGCCATGTCTTCACGGCGATCGAATACCGCAATCCCTCCGCCCTCCGACTTTATCCGGATCATGGCCTTGTCGGCCGCATACATCAGATTGGCCTTGTCAGCCGCGTCATCCGGAAACGCAGCGACCCCGATGGAGGCGCCGACCGTGACGAGCCCGAGATCGGTTTCTATCGGAGAAACCAGAGCACTTTGGACAAGCGCAGCCAATGCCAGTGCGTTATCGCCAACTGATGGAATGATAAACGCAAACTCATCTCCGCCAAGGCGACAAGCATGCTGACAGCCCTCCATCTCCGACAGGCGCGTGGCGAGAACCTTCAGGACATGGTCCCCTATCGCATGCCCATAGCGATCATTCAGGGGCTTGAACCTGTCCAGGTCGATCAAGGCGCACATGAAGGGCTGGCCCTGTGCCACCAGAGTCTCCATTTCCCGCACAAAGGCGCGGCGATTCAGGATTCGGGTCAATGGGTCTGTGTCGGCAAGCTGGCGGATCTTGCGCTCGGCGCGCTCACGCTCCTCGATCTCGGCCTTGAGTTCAGTCAGCATACTGGCATGAATTTCGGTAAGGGCATGAAACACACCAAGCGCGTTGAGACATCCGGCATAGATGCCGTCTTCATGCGCAAGGATCAGACCGTTGGTTAGGAGGTCTGATTTGTCCCGGATACTGCCGAATACGGTCGCGGCATCCTCCGATAGCTCCATCACCAGCACGTTTCGATCCATTATGCCGGACACACCCTTTTTCTGATTCAGGGCATAGCCGAAAGGATTTGAGATCAGGCGCTGGAAAGCCTGAAGGGACACAAACCCTGTCGGCTTGCCGTTAAAATCGACAACCGGGCACAGTGTCGCTTCAGGGTTCTTGACGAAAAACGCGGATACCGCATCAAAGCTGTCTCCGAGAGAGAGCGGCTCAAAATGCATCCATGACGTGGAGCGAAATCTCATAATAAACCCATCTGCCCCACCCAAAAGGCCTTATGGGTTCTCGCTATCATCACAGTCTGAAAACTTTGTAACCAGTAATAGCCACAACAGCGTACAAGACTTTGACTTTCATGAATTTATTGTGACGCACACTTCAGGAGTGGCCTGGAACTCCGACGACAGATTGGGCAAGATGTTCGGGCGATACATCCGCATTCTTGCGCGCGACCACGCTGAATGACGCATCCGTTTCGAGCACGACCAACTCAGCTTCGGCAACGCGTGTCAGGCCATTTTCCCGCAACGCGGCGAGCACTTCGGACTTGGTCAGACGCTCATCGCGAATATTCTGCATAAGGTACTGACCCCGATATACCAGAAGTCGTGGACTGGATTTCACAAGCCATTCCACAGAGTCGCTGCGCGCCAGAACGAATGTCAGCCCCCATTGAATAAACAGGAGGACTGCAATGGCGAACAAGGCTTCGACGGCCGTGACGGAATTCGAGGTGATACCCGCTCCAGCGATTGAGCCCAGCGCCACGGTCACCACCCAGTCAAAATTGTTCATCTGAGACGTAGACCGCTTTCCAGCGAGCCGGATGAAAGCGATGATGGTGAAATATATGACTGGGGCGGCAAGCGCGATACGGACAAGATCTTTCCATCCGTCGTAATAGATTGCTGAAATATCCATCAGTCGACTGCCTGCACGATCTCATAATCTATCGGCTTGTAGCGAAAATTATTGGACTCTCCTGCGGAGCAGCTGGTCATGCCGATCAGAAGGTCCATGCAGGCTTCGAACGTAATCGACTGCCCCGCTTTGCTCAGAGGTGGCAAAACCTTGATCTCGCCCGTCTGAGGATCTGTCGCGACATGCATGAAGATGTTGAACGCGATCGGAATATCATCGGGGCCTATGCCGTATTCGGCCAGGGCTGCTTCGAGGTTTTCCTGACAACCACCTTGGGGATCAGCCTCATTGTACAGCTTGCGGAACGTATCCTTCGAGCAGGGCGTCAGCGTGAAATCATGACGGCCGACCTCATCCTCGACAATTTTCAACATGTCACGGCTGCGATTGGAGTAGAGCATGTCTCCCGTGGTCAGGAACATGCGCCCGGCATAATCGAGGGAACGCCCGGATGAAATCATTTCCTTCCGGTCGTCCAGATTGTAGGCGACCATGTCGCTGACTTGTTCGCCTTCGGGATCTGTCACAGTCAGGCGTTCGCCCTTGCGCAGGATGAAGGCCGTGCCGGATTTCGGGGGGATACGGTGACTCATTTCGCAGGCTCCTGCGGGGTGAACGGACATTTCCACTCAGGACCGACTTCGCGGCCTGAATATTGCGCGGCTTCAGACCCCCGGCCGAAATCTGCCAGCATCGGATTAACCGAACCGGCAAGCGCCTTGTCGCGCTCTCGAATGATCTGCTTCATTTTCTCGAACCGGCCATCCTGGCGCAGGCGTTCGAATTGCTCATGCGAATTGAAGACGAGCGCAGGAAACTCGAAACGACGGGCTGGTCGGGATGCGTTCGGGTGCAGGCCGATGACGAAGAAGGCCTCGCCCAGCAAGCCCATCGAGAAATGTGCCGATTCCGGATCACGCTCCGCGCTCTCGGCCCACCCCCTGCCCTCGACCACATCGAGATTGTGCAAGGATTGAAGCCGGTTCCAGAGCGCACGCTCGAATTCAGTCTCTGACAGCTCGGTCGGCCCCGTGAAGATGGCGACGAAGGACTGAACCACAGGGGAGCTGAAATCGAGCTCCTCGATAAACTCTTCCAGTGCGCGCCTGAGATTGATGTCACCTGCAGCGGAATCTATGTCGCCGAATTCCGCAATGACCAGCTGATCGCGAACCATTGCCGATTTTGCCCCAATACAGGGAAAGGAATCTGATTGCACGAATTGCCGGAAGGCGTCCGTGCGGGTGAGAGTGGTGCTGCCCATTTGGTTGTGTCCTGTCATATCTGGGCAATCAACCCCGCAACCTTCAAACCGGTTCCGCAACTTCTGACAGCAAGGTGTGGCGGCCTTCTGGATCACTTTGCCGCCACAAGATATACTTTCTCGTGAGCGTGAAATCAGACGCTTGAACCCCCTTCAAAAGCAGGGGCCGAATGCTTATTTATGTTAAACCGCGATGACATTCATGCGGTTTATACGGGGCGACGCCGCCGCCATGCGGGGCTAAACGTCAGGAAGAAGATCTGATTGCCGGAACGATCGCCGCAATGCGGGGTTGGTCTGCAAAGGAGGAGATTAGATATGGCGAACAAAACCGCCAGTGCGAGTGTGGCACTCAGCCCGGAGCAGGGCCTGAGCCGTTATCTCACCGAAATTCGTAAGTTCCCCATGCTCGAGAAGAATGAGGAATTCATGCTCGCGCGGAAATGGCGCGAACAGGAAGATACCCAGTCTGCCGAGAAGATGGTGACATCCCACCTGCGTCTCGTTGCGAAGATCGCAATGGGCTATCGTGGCTATGGCCTGCCGATGGCCGAAGTGATCTCCGAGGGCAATGTCGGTCTTATGCAGGCCGTGAAGAAATTCGACCCGGACAAGGGTTTCCGACTGGCAACCTATGCCATGTGGTGGATTCGTGCCGCCATTCAGGAATACATCCTGCGCAGCTGGAGCCTCGTGAAACTCGGCACCACGGCCGCGCAGAAGAAGCTGTTCTTCAACCTTCGCCGCCTGAAAGGCGAAATGAAGGCTCTGGACGAAGGTGACCTTCGTCCTGAACAGGCCCAGTTGATCGCCGAAAAGCTGAATGTGACAGAAGCTGAAGTGTATTCGATGAACGGGCGTATGTCCGGCTCGGATGCTTCGCTGAACGTGCCAATGGGCACCGATGGCGACATGGAGTGGCAGGACTGGCTGGCCGACGATGATCAAGGCCAGGCCGAAGAGTTTGCTGACAAGCAGGAATTCAATGCGCGGATGGAATTGCTGACCGCTGCCATGGAAGACCTGAACGAGCGCGAACGCCACATCCTGACCGAGCGCCGCCTGTCGGAAGAGCCGAAAACACTGGAAGAACTGTCCGAGGTTTACAGTGTTTCGCGTGAGCGTATTCGCCAGATCGAAGTGCGCGCGTTCGAAAAGCTCCAGAAAGCCATGAAACGTATGGCCAAGGATCAGGGCCTGCCGAACATGGCCCCCAACCCGGCTTAGTGACCGGTCAGGTTCGAATACGCATCTTCATCCAGCTCAGACGGCCCGCTTAACAGTGGGCCGTTTTTCATTGGACCCACCGCGGCAGAATTCAGCGACCATTCTCCCTGTTCTCTTGACCAAAGTGTCATCAGACATGCCGAATAGGCTCCGCGGATGAACCTGCCCGCAGCCACATAGGGATGCGAACCGATTTCAGACTCGCAAATTATGTCTGACGGCTTTCTTGGAGGAATCTGGACTTCACAGATCAAGGGATCAGGCTGAGGGCCAACAATTGATCTGGCTGGAGCGCGGCGACACTCGGGAAACCCCACATGTATCAGCTCGTGCGATTCCCGCAGTCTATGGACAAGTCCTATATCATCTTCGCTCAGCGAGCTGAGGAGAATTGGTGGTGCCTCTGCCCCGCTATAGCGGGTCATTTCCAAATTTAACTGAAACTGTTTGTCCGTAACGTGTTCCAACATCGCCTTGCGGTGCATGCGGTTTCCTGCAGAGATCGCGACCACGCAAAACGCGACCAGCAACAATACAAGGATGAGCCTATGGTGCCAAAGCACCACAATGGTTTTCATCATGATATTCATGCGTCCCCCCGGCCCGCCTGCAAATCCTTCGCAATCTCCCTCTATCTATTTATGATTGCGATAACAATACCAAACAGTAGAATTTTTCTCCTATTGGGAGAATTATTTGAACTGAAGTGCGGAGGGATCCCCTGCAGGAGAATGTTCGGCCTGGATCGTCTGTGCCGGACGTCGATTTGTCCGTATGGGTGAAGTATGCTCGTAGTCGGCCGAGCCGGATTCGTTCCACGTCATGGACGCCCCGCCAGTTGGACGACGTCTTGCGCCTCAGCATAGAGAAATTGAGATGGGTTTTGCGATAGAAGTTGATAGCGCGACAGATGCGAGGCTGGAGGCTTACACATCCATTCGCGAGAAGGACCTGACTTCAGGTCATGGCGCGCGCTTCATCGTCGAGGGCAAAGTAGCGCTGGAGACAGCGCTGCGTCGGGGACGTTTTGCGCTGGAAAGTGTGTTCCTTGCAGAGAACCGGGCCGCACCGCTGGCCGAATTGATGGCCCTCGTGCCGGAGAACGTGCCGGTCTATGTCGCGCCCCAGTCGGTGATGGATGCGGTCGCAGGGTTTCCGATGCATCGCGGCGTGCTTGCCTGTGGGCTGAAAGGCGACATCGCCGAACCGGCCGCGTTTCTCGCCGCCATAGAGGCCGGTCCCTCTACCCTGCTCCTGATGTCAGACCTGTCCAATCACGACAATGTCGGCGCGTGCTTTCGCAATGCCGCTGCCTTTGGCGCAGATGCGGTGCTGATGGATGGTCAATGCTGTGACCCGCTCTATCGCAAGGCCATCCGCGTCTCCTCCGGCAGCAGCCTATGGCTGCCCTATGCCCATGGCGGGACGGGCCTGGACATGGTGAACGCGGCCAAGGCGGCGGACTATGAGGTCTGGGCGATGACGCCGCGTGCAGAAGCCCCGCCGATCACCGAAATGGTTGTGCCGGACCGACTCGCCATCCTGCTCGGTGCCGAAGGACCGGGGCTGCCGGACGAGTTGATCGCGGCTTGTACGCCCGTGCGCATCCCAATGTCGGAAGGCTTTGACAGTGTGAACGTGGCGACCGCCGGAGCGATCGCCATGGCTCACATATTCGGGGCGAAGGCCTAGAAGACGCGCGGGCGTTCCGTCTTGTCGATGTGGAGGCCGCATTCGGACTTCTCCTGTCCGGCCCAGCGACCCGCGCGGGGATCGTCCGGATTGTCGGACGGCTTCGTGCACGGCCAGCAGCCGATGGACGGATAGCCCTGAGCAACCAGCGGATGGCGCGGCAGATTGCGCTGCTTGATCAACAGTTCCACATCGTCCGGAGTCCAGTTGGCCAGCGGGTTCACCTTGTAGCGTCCGTTCGCAAACTCGAAGACCGGCAGGCTCATCCGGGCCCCACCATGAAAGCGTTTGCGACCGGTGATCCAGGCATCAAAGCCCTCCAGAGCCGGCTCCAGCGGGCGCACCTTGCGCAGTGCGCAACAGGCGTCCGGATCGGTTTTCCAGAGATTGTTCTTCGGATCGAGCACCTTGCGCTCGGTCTCACTCGGCGGAATTTCGCGCACACCGGTCAGGCCGAGCTTTTCGATCAGCTCGTCCTTGTAGTCCAGCGTCTGCGGGAAATGCATACCGGTTTCGAGAAACACGATGGGCAGGTCAGGCTTCACGTCCGCGATCAGGGCCAGCATAGCGACACTCTCGGCGCCGAAACTGGATACGTAGGTCAGGCTGTTGGCCCATTCGCGAACCATGGCGACGCGCAGCACCGTCTGAGCGGAGGCGTCGCGCAACTCACCATTCAGGCGAGCGAGGCGGACATCCGCAGCTTCGGACTTGCGGGCAAGACTGTCGCCATAAGGCATAAGGATCAGCTTTCGTGTCTCTTGCGGTACACCGGCGTCCGATCACCCGCTGCGGGCTGGTAGACGTCGGAATACTCTTCCAGTGCGTTCACCACTTCATGTAGGTCAGCACGGGCGGTCTCGTAAGCGTCAAAGCCTGAACGGTTCATATAGAATATCTGATCCCGCAGGACGTGACCCACAGCGCGAAGCTCTCCGGTATAGCCGAAGCGACGGCGCAAAAGCTGGGCCTGGGAGTATCCACGACCGTCAGTATATTTAGGGAAACTGATCTCGATCAGTTGCAACCGGTCGAGATATTCCTCCAGTTCGTGCGGGTCGTCGCCCGGTTCCAGCCGCACACCAATATCGGTGTTGCGGGCCAGAAGAATGTCTCGCTCGCTGCGAAATCGTCCGAGCGAAACTGTAATACATCCACCAGGAGACAGCTCACCTTCATCCGGGACATAGGCCCAGATATTGTCGATCTCTGTGCCGTTCTTAACCAGCGGCATAAAGCGCCTCCTTGAAGGGGTCATGGCCGAGGCGGGCCAGCGTCTCGATGAACAACTCGCCCTTGTCGGCGCGCAGCTCGCGATAGGTGTCGACGACGCGTTTGAGGGCGCCGGGCACGTCATCAGCCTTCAGGCCGGGGCCGGCAATATCACCGATCGCGGCCTTCTCATCAGCGCGGCCACCGAAGGTGATCTGATAGAATTCCTCACCCTTCTTGTCGACGCCGAGAATACCGATATGGCCGACATGGTGGTGGCCACAGGCATTGATACAGCCGGAAATATTGATGTGCAGGCGGCCGATATCTTCCTGATAGTCTGGATCGGCGAACACTTCCTGAACCGCCTGCCCGACTGGAATGGAACGGGCATTGGCAAGGTTGCAGTAATCGAGACCTGGGCACACGATCATGTCGGTGATCAGGCTTTCGTTTGCGGTATGCAGCCCGGCAGCCTTCAACTCGCGATACACATCCGGCAGGTCATCCAGCGCAACATGTGGCAGGACGAGATTCTGGGCGTGGCTGACGCGGATATCGTCATAAGCATACGTCTCGGCCAGATGCGCTACGGTCATCATCTGAGCGTCGGTGGCGTCTCCGGCGAGACCGCCAATCGGCTTCAGGCTGACCGTGACCGACGTGTAGCCAGGGGTCTTGTGCGGATGGAGGTTGATCCGCGCCCAGCGCGCAAACTCTGCATCATCGGCCTTCAGGGCCTCGAATGCCGAAGACGTGTCTGGCTTCGCGGCCAGTTCCGGCGGCGCAAAATAGGCATGGATACGGTCGATCTCGGCCTGTGGCAGGTCGATTTTCTCATTGTCGCGTTGGGCGGCATATTCCTCTTCCACGAGGCGGCGGAACTCGGCTTCGCCCAGTTCGCTGACAAGGATCTTGATGCGGGCTTTGTATTTGTTGTCCCGGCGGCCGAAGCGGTTGTAGACGCGCATGATGGCTTCGAGATAGTCGAGCAATTCGGCTTCCGGCACGAACTCGTTGACCAGGGTCGCGAGGTGCGGCGTGCGCCCCTGCCCGCCGCCGACATGGACTTCAAACCCGACCACGTCGCCGCGCTTGCGGATATGCAGGCCGATATCGTGCACGCGGATTGCAGCGCGATCATGCTCGGCCGCCGTGACGGCAATCTTGAACTTGCGCGGCAGGAAGGCGAACTCCGGATGGAACGTGCTCCACTGGCGGATGATCTCGCACCAGGGGCGCGGATCCATCAATTCGTCTTTCGTCGCACCGGCATAATGATCGGATGTCACGTTGCGGATACAGTTACCGGAGGTCTGGATGGCATGCATCTCGACCTCGGCCAGCTTGGCCAGCACGTCCGGGATGTCTTTTAACGCGACCCAGTTGAACTGTATGTTCTGGCGCGTGGTGAAATGGCCGTAATTCCGGTCATAGTCGCGCGCGACGATGGCCAGTTGGCGCAGCTGACGGCCATTCAGCTG